>JAZLMI010000019.1:0-3363 GCA_045598545.1 Christensenellaceae bacterium
GTATCCAATCAAAGTTTATAAAAAAATCCATTTTATTGATACCTCCACTTCTTTAATATTCTATACTAATTGCATGTGCAATTCCTGGAATAGATTCTCCTTGTTGAGAAGACGTTGCGGAAAGTAATGCTCCCGTGGCAATTAAAATAATTCTTTTCAGTTTTTTTTCAACCAATCTTCTATATATATACGAATTAAACACCAATGAAGAACAACCTGCACCACTTCCCCCTTGATATTCCGCTTCGTTTATATTATATATAAGTTCTCCACAATCAACATGTTGATTTTGTATATCATATCCTTTTTCCCAAAGCAAATCTTTCAAAATTCTAGAACCTAAAGTCCCCAAATCTCCCGTTATTATTAAATCGTAATCTTTAGGTTGTAGTCCTGTATCTTTAAAGTGTGTAGCCAAAGTATCTGAAGCCGCCGGTGCCATAGCAGCACCCATATTGTTTACGTCAGTAACACCGTAATCTATAACTCTTCCAGTTGTAGAGCAGACTATTTTAGGTCCTTCACCGCAATAAGAAATTACACTTGCTCCCGCACCCGTTACAGTCCATTGTGATTCAGGTGGTCTTGTAGACCCCAACTCCAAAGGATATCTATATTGTCTTTCCGCAGAAGAAAAATGACTACTCGTTGCACAAACAACGTTATTCACGTGTTTAGCATTAACAAGAGTAGCACCTAAAATCAAACTTTCGGAAAAGGTTGCACAAGCATTATATACCCCCAAGTATCCAAAATCAAAATTACGTGCCGTAAAAGTAGAAGAAGTTATTTGATTCAATAAATCTCCCGCTATCAATAAATCTATATTCTTTCTGGGTCTTTTAGAGTTTTTGATTGCGTTTGAAACGGCAGTATAAAGCATTTTAGTTTCTGCCTTTTCAAAAGTAGACTCACCAAACATATCGTCTGAAAGTTTAACGTCCATAAACTTTCCTAAACTTCCTTCGCTTTCTTTCGGTCCTGAAACCGTAGAAGTTCCTATTATTACAGGCTTATTTTTATAATAAAAAGTTCTTTTCATACTAAATTAAAAAATAGAATAAATAACAAAATATATAAGTCCAACTAAAACGCTTGAAGCTATTCCAAATACAATTATAGGTCCTGCTATTATAAACATTTTTGCGGCAGTACCATAAATATACCCTTCCGTTTTAAATTCCATAGCAGGAGAAACGACGGAATTAGCAAACCCGGTTATAGGGACAATAGAACCTCCACCAGCATATTTACCAATCCTATCATACACTCCAAGTCCTGTTAAAAACGCCCCGAGGAATATCATTATCATAGAAACGTAACCGGCAAGTTCATCGCCCTGTAAGCCTATTACAAACTCTAAGAACAATCTAAATCCTTGTCCTATACAGCAAATAAAACCACCAACCCAAAACGCTCTTAAAAGTGAACGAAATTCGTTAGTTTTAGGTGTTACCGTTTTTACGTAATTTATATAGTTTTCGTTTTTATATTTTAATTCTTTCATTTTTTTCTCTCTTTAAGTTGTTACTAATAAAACTCTCTCTTTCGTCTATATTTTTTAAAAATTCCATAGAGCAATCACGACTTTTCATAAAAATAATATGAGTAAAAAATTTTTTTATATACAAAAAATACGGCTAAAAATTAAGCCGTATTTTATCTATTATTTTATTTTCAAGCCTTGACACCTGAACTTGGGAAACCCCCAATGCTTCCGCTATTTCGGTTTGAGTCTTATCTCTAAAATATCGTAGTACTATTATTTTCTTTTCTCTATCATTTAAATTCTCTATTATATTTGACAGTTGAATTTTATCTAAAACGGATTCTTCGTTTTCGGAATACGGAATTTTATCTATTAACTCTTGCCCGTCGTCTTCATCTTCAAATTTATCAAATATAGATAATGGCATCCTTGCACTATCCAAAGCAATAACAACTTCGTCTTCAGAAATTCCGAATTTTTCCGCAATATGTTCTACACTCGGCGAATTATCGTGCTGTGATTGATATTCGTCTATATATCTATTGATTTTATTTGCAAGGATTTTAAGCGTTCTAGACACCTTTATGGCTCCGTTATCTCTCATATAACGTTTTATCTCACCTATAACCATAGGCACTGTATAAGTAGAAAATTTAACGCCAAAACTTTCATCAAAATTATTTATCGCCTTCAAAAATCCTATGCACGCTATTTGGTACAAATCTTCATATTCTACACCCTTATTTTTAAATCGCCTTATAATGCTCTTTAAAAGAGGAGAATTATTATTAAAAATCAATTCTTTCGCTTTATCATCTCCGTTTTTCGCCTGTTTGATAAGTTTTATTAACTCTTCATGCTCCAACATTTTTCTTATTATCGGTATTCAACGTCTTTTCCATATAAATTTTAGTGCCTAAACCTTCAGAAGATTCAACTTTTATATTGTCCATAAATGTTTGCATTATCGTAAAACCCATACCGGAATGCTCGTCTTCTTTACTTTCCGAATAAAAAGGCTCTAAAGCTTTTGCGACGTCTTTTATACCAACCCCTCCGTCAAAAATATTTATATGTAATACGTCGCCTAAAATTTCGGCTTCCATTGTTATTTCCCCGATAGCGTTAGGATAGCCGTGAACTATTGAATTCGTTACAGCTTCGGAAACCGCTGTTTTTATATCAGATATATCGGCAATACTGGGATTTAATCTTAACGCAAAGCACCCTATAACGTTTCTTGCTAAATTTTCATTTTCCGGATAAGACGGAAATGTTAAAACTATTTTATTATTTTGCATATTTTCTCCTGCTAAATTTTTGGCATTATATTATATAAACCTGCAAGTTTTATAACCTTTTCTATATTAAAACTCGCCCCCGATATGTAAGAAGGCACGTTAAATTTCTTTAACTTTTTGTATCTACCTATCAACAACCCTATACCTGTACTATCCATAAACGAAATTCCTGATAAATTAAATATAACTTTAGAAGAATTTATATTATCGTATAATAATTTATCTAAAATTTCTCTTGTCTTAGATGCAGAACATTGGTCAAGTTCTCCATAGACAAAGACCGTAAAAGCCTCGTCAGTTTTAGTATACCTAATATCCATTTTCTACTCCTTTTGAATTAAGCATAAAAACTTTACCATAAAACAAAATAATAAGTTTATCTTTTTTTAACGTTTAATGCATTATTTTGTAAAATTTAATTTTTATAAAAGAAAAAAAATTTTAGTTAATTTTTTTTGAAAAATAGCGTTTTTTTTGTTGACAATTTGAAAGATTTATTATAGTATAATATAGCGTCGTAATTAAGCGACCGAAAATGCTTTATTTACGGGGTGTAGCGCAGTTGGTAGCGCG
>JAZLMI010000020.1:0-26118 GCA_045598545.1 Christensenellaceae bacterium
TAGCACGACTTATGGCTATTATTATATACCTACTTCATTAAAGAAAGTAACGGTATTAGGCGGATATATACCGTACGGAGCATTTAGAAATTGTTCTAATATTCAAGAAATTGTTTTGGGCGATAGCGTCACTTCGATAGGAAGTTATGCGTTTTCTAATTGTTCTAAATTACAAAGTGTAACGATAGGAAATAGCGTCACTTCGATAGGTATGGGTGCGTTCTATAATTGTTCTAAATTACAAAGTGTAACAATAGGAAATAGCGTCACTTCGATAGCTAAATATGCGTTCTATAATTGTTCTTCATTACAAAGTATAGAGATACCAAATAGCGTTACTTCAATAGGTGAAGGAGCGTTCTCTTGGTGTACTTCACTTACAAGTGTAACGATAGGAAATAGCGTCACTTCGATAGGTATGGGTGCGTTCTATAATTGTTCTTCCTTACAAAGTGTAACAATAGGAAATAGCGTCACTTCGATAGGTAAAGAAGCGTTCAAATATTGTTCTAAATTACAAAATATAGAGATACCAAATAGCGTCACTTCGATAGGTTATGGAGCGTTCGAAGGTTGTTCTAAATTAGTAAGTATAGAGATACCAAATAGCGTCACTTCGATAGGTGATGATGCGTTTGAATATTGCTATAAACTTGTAGAAGTAATAAATTTGAGTAGTTTAAATATTACAAAAGGCAGTAGGTCTTACGGCTACGTAGGATATTATGCATTAAACGTAAAGAAGAGCGGAGAGAGTGATATAGTAAATATAAATGATTATTTATTCTATACTTATGATAACGTAAATTATTTGTTGGGTTACGTAGGTAATGATACCGAATTAACTTTACCTACTGATTATAACGGAGAAAGTTATGAAATTTATAAATATGCTTTTTATGAAAACGATAAGATAACGAGTGTAATTATACCAAATAGCGTCACTTCGATAGGTTATGAGGCGTTCGAATATTGTTCTTCATTACAAAGTATAGTTATTCCAAATAGCGTCACTTCGATAGGTTATGAGGCGTTCTATGGTTGTTCTAAATTACAAAGTGTAACTTTTAGCGATTCATCTAATTGGTACAGAACGAAAAATTCGGATTATACGGGTGGAACTTTAATTGACCTAACAAATCCCACTACCAACGCAACTTATTTTAAGTCTTATACGTATGATGATTATTACTGGTATAAAAAGTAGAATCTTTTTCCCTAAAATAAACTTAAAATCGATATATTGTTCTTAAAAAAGCTTAAAGCCTTCGTGTTAGTATAAAAACACGGGGGCTTTATGATTATATATATAGAGTACGTTTTGATAGATAATTTTATAATAGATTATCTTTTATTTAAAGCCACTTTTTTTATTGTAAAAATCAAGGTTAAAAAGGCAAGGCTTTTTTTATCTTCGGTTTTAGGGGCTTTATTTTCTCTCGTTTATCCCACGTTAAAATTAAACCCCGTAATTTTTATGATTGTTAAGGTTTTATTCGGGTTTTTTCTCGTTTTAATTTCGGCAAAATTCAGGGGGTTAAAGGCTTATTATTTTTCTTGCTTGATTTTTTTCTCTTTAACTTTTTTATCGGGTGGGGTAATAACAGGGATACTTAATCTTTTTAATATCTCTAATCTTTCGGAATACTCTTTGGCACTTATGTTTTTACCTGTTTACTTTCTTTTAAAGTCGGCGGTTAAACTGATAACTTATATTTACAAAAGAAAGTCTACGGTAAGTTTATTATATAAAACCGAAATTTATTTTAACGGTAAAACGGTTAAAGGGGTTGGGTTTTTAGATACGGGGAATATTGCGTTTAACGGAAGTTCGCCCATAATAGTAGCCTCATTAAACTTCGTTAAGCAATTATTTAAGAATAAAGAAGATTTTTTAAGGCTTTCAAAGATAACTTTATCAACGGTAAGTGGAGAGAGTGAAAAATTTTTCTTCTTTGCCGACAAAATTAAAATATATTTCGGGACAAGTCCGAATATATATAATAACGTAACCGTAGCGATAGTGAAGAATTTAAGTTTTGAATTCGACGTGATACTTAACTCGTCGTTTACGGGTGAAAATTCGGAGGGAATTTATGAACAAATTGATTGCAAAGTTAAAGAAGTTTCTTAAAAAGTTTTCTTTAAGTGAAAACGTTTTGCGGTTTATCGGCGGTGGGGAATCTTTACCTTCACCCTTTACTGCCGAAGAAGAAGCACAAATGGTGGAAAAATTATCTTGTGGCGACAAAAAAATAAAGGACGAACTTATTGAACACAATTTAAGGCTTGTAGTTTATATAGCAAGGCGGTTTGAAAACACAGGAGTAGATTTAGACGATTTGATATCCGTTGGAACTATCGGGCTTATTAAGGCGGTAAACTCTTTTAATTCCGAAAAAAATATAAAACTCGCCACTTACGCTTCAAGGTGCATAGAAAACGAAATTTTAATGCATTTAAGAAGAACGGTAAAGTTAAAGAGCGAAGTGTCTTTCGACGAACCTTTAAATACCGATTGGGAAGGCAACGAGTTGTGCTTATCCGACGTTTTGGGAACGGATTCCGATATGGTCTATAAAAGAATAGAAAACGGCGTCGAAGAAGAACTTTTAATATCCGCTTTAAGTAAACTCGGAAAAAGAGAAAAAGAAATTATGTCTTTAAGGTTCGGGCTTGACGGCGAAGAAGAAAAAACCCAAAAAGAAGTTGCCGATATGCTTGGAATTTCGCAAAGTTACATATCAAGACTTGAAAAAAAAATAATAGGAAGATTAAAAAAAGAATTTTCTAAAATGGTGTAAAAATTATTTGCTTTTTTGCTGTTTTTTATAGTATGTTTTTTATCTCTATTAAGTTCGTTACCGTAAAATCGGGTAGCGGACTTAATTTTTTATTAAATTTATTAAACCAGATAGTTTTTAATCCGTAATCTTTTCCGCCGACTATATCCGCAGTTAAAGAATCGCCTATCATAATAGTTTGTTCTTTTTTTACTTTTGATTTTTCAAAGCAAAAATCGAAAAATTTTGCGGAAGGTTTTTCCGCACCTATTGCTTCCGACACAAAGCAATCTTTTACGTATTTTGAAAGCCCCGCTAATTCAAGTCTTTGTAACTGTTCTTTGTGAGATGCGTTAGACACGGCAAATACCGAATATTTAGTGCTTAAATATTTTAATAGTTCTTCCGCCCCGTCTACCTTTTCAAAACTTTTTCTTAAAAATTCCCTGAACGTTTTTTCAAAAGTTTCCCCGTCGAAAGAAATGCCTATTCTCTCAAATATCATATTGAACCTTATTCTATGAAGTTCAAATTTTGTGAGTTCGCCTTTTTCTATTTTTAGCCATAGAGAATCGTTTACTACCGTAAACACTTCGAAAAATTCTTTTTCATATTCTATCTTGTATTTTTTACAGGTTTTTTTCATCGAATCTTCGGCACATTTATCGAAATCTAAAAGAGTATTGTCTATATCTATAAAAACGTTTTTTATCATATTTTTATTCTACCATAAAATAACCCTAAAAATCCGTTTTTTATAAATAAATTATCTCTTAGTATAAAAATTTTTAAGTTGTTCATACTACATTAACCGATAAAGTACATAGGAGGATAATATGGGAAAAGTTATGATTTGCGGTGTAAATACCGCTTCATTACCTAAACTTAGCGAAGAACAAACGGAAAAACTCTTAAATAAAATAAAATCGGGAGACAGAGAAGCAAGAGAAGAATTTATAATCGCTAATATGAGATTAGTCTTATCGGTTATAAAAAGATTTTGGAGAAGCAAAGTAAGTTCAGACGATATGTTTCAAGCAGGCATAATTGGGTTAATTAAGGCTATGGATAATTTCGATTTATCCTTTAACGTAAAGTTTTCGACCTACGCCGTTCCTATGATAGTAGGGGAAATAAAAAAATATTTAAGAGAAGGTAATTCTTTAAGAATATCCCGTTCTATAAGAGATACTGCTTATCAAGTGTTAAAGGTAAGAAGCGACATAGAAAAAAGAGATGAAGAAGCCACCCTTGAAAAGATAGCGGAAGAAATGAAAGTGGCGGTAAAAGAAGTAGCATATTCTTTAGACGCTATTTCGGATACCGTTTCGCTTTACGACCCCGTGTACAATAAAAACGGAGACGAACTCCTACTTATGGACCAACTTGGCGACGAGAAGAATACCGAAGAATTATGGGCGGAAAATTTAGCGTTAACGGGAGCAATTTCTACGTTGCAAGAGAGAGAAAGAAAGATTATATATTTAAGATATTTCGAAGGTAAAACCCAAACCGAGATAAGCGAAGAAGTAGGAATTTCACAAGCCCAAGTAAGCAGGTTAGAGAAAAACGCTTTAAGCGAAATAAAGGACAGTATAAGAGTATAACGTTACAACGTTAGTATAACATAGTCGTAAAAGCACGGAAAATCTAATTTTTCGTGCTTTTTATTTGAAAAAATATTAAATAAGTGGTAAAATATTTTCGGAGGCGGGTTATGAATAAAAGATTTTCTAATATTAAGCAAGAGATGTTTGCTTACGAAATGGAGTTTAAAAGCGGAAAGGAAAAGGGGATAACCGGAATACTTGTAAATAACGGAGAGTTGCAGGCGTTTTTCAATGAAAGTAACGCACTTGATATTTCTTGGGTAAGATATGCAGGTAAAAACATTTCTTTTTTAAGCAAGAACGGATTGAACACGAGAAGAGATGAGTTCGTAAATAATTTCGAAGGCGGGTTTTTGTATACTTGCGGAATGGATAACGTCAGTACTTGCGTACCGGGAAAACCTATGCACGGAAGTATGCACTATATTAAGGCGGAAAACGTTTGTATAGAGCAAGACGAAGATAAGATAACGGTTAAAGGAACGGTTACCGATAGCGAACTTTTCGGAAGAAACTTGTGTTTAAGTAGATGCTATGAAATATATAAAGATAAGATAGTGATAAACGACGAAGTTAAGAATTTAGGGTATTTAAAGGAGAATTACGTTTTGCTTTATCATACCAACTTCGGATATCCGTTTTTGGACGAAAACTTGAAGATAGAAATGCCCGTAATAAAGACAGACCCTTCAACCGATATAGCGAAAAAGAGAGAAGATAAAAAGTTTATCATAACTTCTCCCGTTGACGGAAACCCCGAAGACGTATATTATCAATACTTAAAAAAGGGAGATATTACTTTGACCAATACAAAACTTAACATTTCGGTTAATTTTTCGTATTCGGTAAAAGATTTCCCCGTAACGGTACAATGGAAGAGTATGGCTAGCGGAGATTACGCTTTGGGAATAGAACCTTCTTTAACGAGATTTGACGATTTTAAGTTTAATACGTTAGAAGGCGGAGAAAGTAAAAAACGCAAAATTGCTATAAGTTTTTGTAGAAAATAATAAAAGCGAGAGAAAATTCTCTCGCTTTTAGTTTATAAGACTTTTCTTATTGCTAAGATTTCGCCTGTTTTACCGTCGATTAAAAGTGCTTTTAGCCCTGAACTCGAAGTAATTCCGACGTACCAGTAAGAGCGACCGTCTTTTACTATAATTCTTTGAGTTATTTCGGCGGAAAATTTTTCGCCGTCGGTGTAATAAGATTTTATAAGTTGGTTTTGATTTTTATATAAAGACGATAGTGCCGAAGTATAACTTATAGTGCCTTCGGGGATTACGGATTTTAGCGTTACTTCTTCCGATATGTCTGATACGGCGACGCAAACGGTAAACTCTTTTAGAGAAAAATCTTTTATCTGAAAGTCAACCGTTAAAGCGTCTAACACAGGGCTTAATCCGAAATTTTTGACCAAAGTTTCGCCGTTATAATTAAAAGTTAAAGTGTAAGTTGCGGTATCCGTTTCTTTCTCCAAAAGTTTAAAGGTTAAGTTCCATACGGTATTGCCTTTGTTGCCGTCGGGGTTTACGGGCGATTCCTTAAATCCGTAATACGCTTTTAGAGAAAAATTTTGGCTTTGTCCTTCGAACACGTCTTTTTTAAGTTCGCTTAAATACGGCAGTAAAGGGTTTTCTTCTTTACAACCTATAAAAGTAAAACAACACAAAATTGTTAAAGATACGATTATTATTTTTAATATTTTTTTCATAAAAATTTCCTTGTAAATTTTCTATCAATATAATGTTATGGAAAATTTTTTCTAATAATTCCGAATTTACAAGATTTTTATACTTAAAGAATTGATTTTTTATTTAAATTTTGGTAAAATATAAAAAAATAATTTCAAAAAGGAGTCGTTAATGAATATAAAAAAACTCGTAATAAAAACAATAGTTATTACAGTTTTGACACTCGTCTTAATGTGTTTGGCAGTGTTCGGTATTCTTACGGCATTTTCGCCTAAAACAGTGGGCAATTTTTTTGACGGTGTGGGGAGTTATTCCGTAGCCGTTTCTTTTTATGAAAGAGAGTATTTAAAGACGGGGGATATTTACGACCTCGCCTTTTTGTTAAATAAGTTAGACGAAGAAAAAAGTCCTGATAAAACTCAAAAATATTCGGCTAAAATGGTTAAAAATTCTAAATTTTCAAATTATTGTGAAAAGGAAGATTTAAAAAGCAATTCAAAAATCAAAACTTCGGAATACGTTTATGGTAAGTTGGTGGTTGCTACCTTCTTAAACGAAGGGGTTTTAAAAGCGATAGAATATTGTGAAGAAGCCGTTTCATTAAACGGATATACCGATTATAATGCTTTTAGAATTTTAATAAGTAGTAAAGGAAGGTTAATGACGAACGAAGAACTTCTTGAATTAAAAAATTCTATAAACGGTTTAATTCTTGAAGGAAATGCCGAAAATATCAAAGAAAAAGATATTTTAACTTTACAATCACTTTTAGGATAAAATTTAAAGGAGTATAAAAAATGAGCAAGATTATTAAAGAAGGTTTAACTTTTGACGACGTTTTACTTGTTCCGCAAGCAAGCGAAGTAGTTCCGTCTATGGTTAGTTTGAAAACTAATTTGACTAAGGATATAGAATTGAATATACCTTTAATGAGTGCCGCTATGGATACGGTTACCGAATCGAGGCTTGCTATCGCTATGGCAAGGGAAGGCGGTATAGGGATAATTCATAAAAATATGACGGTTGAAAATCAAGCCCTTGAAGTAGACAAAGTAAAGAGAAGTGAACACGGTGTAATTACCGACCCCTTCTTTTTAGAGCCGGATAATCTTGTTTCGGAAGCACTTTCACTTATGGAAAAATACAGAATAAGTGGTGTGCCTATCACGAAGGAAGGTAAACTTGTAGGAATACTTACCAACCGTGATTTAAGATTTGAAAGTAATTTTAACCAACCGATATATAACGTAATGACCAAAGAGAATTTGGTTACCGCACCGGTCGGAACTTCTCTTTCGGACGCACAGAAGATTTTGGGAAAGCATAGAATAGAAAAACTTCCCATAGTTGATAAAGACGGGTATTTGAAAGGGCTTATAACCATAAAGGATATAGAAAAAGCCATACAGTATCCGAACTCTGCAAAGGATAAGAACGGCAGACTTTTAGTAGGTGCTGCGGTAGGAATTGCGGGTAACACTTTGGAAAGAGTAGAAGAACTTGTGAGAAATAGAGTAGATATCGTTGCGGTAGATACTGCACACGGACATTCGGCCAACGTTATAGACGTTGTAAAGAAAATTAAGGCTAAATTCCCGAAACTTCCCGTTATTGCGGGTAACGTTGCCACGGCGGAAGCGACCGAAGCACTTGCAGGTGCAGGTGCGGACGTAGTGAAAGTAGGTATCGGACCCGGTTCTATATGTACTACGAGAATAGTTGCAGGTATAGGCGTTCCGCAACTTACTGCGGTTATGGACTGTGCGGAGAAAGCGGATAAGTTAGGTGTAAGAATAATTGCCGACGGCGGTATAAAATACAGCGGAGATATAGTTAAGGCGTTAGGAGCGGGGGCTTCCGCTTGTATGCTTGGAAGTTTACTTGCCGGCACTTTGGAAAGCCCGGGAGAAATAGAAATATATCAAGGTAGAAACTTTAAGGTTTACCGTGGTATGGGAAGTATCGCCGCTATGAATAACGGTTCTTCCGACAGGTATTTCCAAGAAGGTGCTAAAAAGTTTGTTCCGGAAGGCGTTGAAGGAAGAGTTCCTTATAGAGGAGCGGTTTCCGAAATAGTTTTCCAACTTTGCGGAGGTATCCGTTCAGGTATGGGATATTGCGGACAAAGTACGATAGACGGATTAAGAAAGAACGGTAAATTCGTTAGAATTACCAACGCAGGTCTTTTGGAATCTCACCCGCACGATATTTCTATAACCAAAGAAGCACCGAACTATTCGCCGAGAAACTGATTAAAATAAAAGTAAAAACAAAAATAAAAAGCGTAACTGTTAAAGTTACGCTTTTTGGTTTTAATTAAACGGGTTACGGAGTAACTCTGTTTATATCTCTCGGGAACATAGTTGCTTCTCTTACGTTTTTAAATCCCAAAAGGTGCATAGTAAGTCTTTCTAAACCGATTCCAAGTCCGCCGTGCGGGGGAGCACCGTATTTGTGGAGCATAAGATAAGTTTCGAATTCTTCGGGGTTCATACCGCATTTTTTCATTTTTTCCACTTGAATATTGTAATCGTGTATACGTTGTCCGCCCGAAGTTATTTCAAGTCCCCTAAATAAAAGGTCGAAAGACAAAGTAAATTCGGGGTCAGCGGGGTCGTCCATAGTGTAGAAAGGACGCTTTTTGGAAGGATAATGCGTTACGAATAAGAAGTCGCTATTTAGTTCTTTCTTAGCGTATTTACCCAGCATTTCTTCTTCTTGCGGGTCAAAGTCTTTCATATCCGTCGGTTGATAGTGGAACTTATTGATAATAATATCTTTTGCTTCCATAAATTTGATGCAAGGGATATCGGTAATTTCGGGAATGTCTGCGTGAAGGAGTTCTATTTCCTCGGCATAATCTTTTTTAAGTAAGTCCATTATGTACTTTAACGCACCCGTTTCCATATTCATAATGTCGGTGAAATTTTCTATAAAGCCCATTTCGAAGTCCATAGAAGTATATTCGTTTAAGTGCCTTGAAGTATCGTGGTGTTCGGCTCTGAACACGGGTGCTATTTCGAAAACTCTACCGAAAACGCCTACTAATGCCTGTTTATATAACTGCGGAGATTGAGCGAGATATACTTGTTTTCCGAAGTAATCTAACTTAAAGACGTTAGTACCGCCTTCCGCACCTGCAAAATTGATTTTAGGCGAACGTATTTCGGTAAAACCGTTTTTAGATAAATATTCTCTAAATCCTCTTGCTATTCCTTCTTGAAGTTTGAATATAGCACGTTCTTTGGGGTTACGCATAGAAACGGGGCGTAAGTCCAAAACGGTGTTTAATTGAATATTGTCTAACTGTTTTTTATTTATAACTATCGGTAAAATTTCGGCGGGAAGAGATAATATCTTTATATCGTGAATTTGAAGTTCGAACCTGTCGTTGCCTTTAGCGTCCGTACTTTTTGCGACTTTTCCTAAAACTTTAACGCAAGCCTCTTCTACGAGTTTAGAATCCCAACGGTAATCGGAAAATTCGGGAGCGTAAACACATTGAATAGTATCTCTTTCGGTTCTTATTATAACGAAAGAAAATCCCGTCATTTCTCTTATTCTGTGAATATATCCTTGGATATATACTTCTTTGCCTTCGTAGTCTTTAAAGTCTTTGAAATCTACGGTATTTTTAACCAAATTGCCGTTAATTTTATCCATAATTCTCTCCTAATTAACTTTTAAGCATATAAATAATAACACTTAAGTACTATTTAAGGCAAGTATTTAAATTAAAAATTTTATGATAAAGGTTAAAAATCTTTGTAATCTTGTTAAAAATATGGTACAATTATGATAATCGCATATTATAGCATTTAGAAAATATACGGAGAAATATGATGAAGATTGCTGTATCTGTTGAATCTACTAACGATTTATCGGAAGAACTTTTAAAAAAATACGATATAAAAGTAATTCCTTATCTAATAACGATAGGCAAAGAGTCTTTTAAAGACGGAAAGTATTCTACCGAAGAGCTTTTTTCTCTAGTAGAAAAATATAATACTTTGCCTAAAACCACCGCACTTAATTCTTTTGAATATCAAGAATTTTTCGAGTCGTTAAAAAAAGATTACGACGCAGTTATTCATATAGCGTTATCGAGTGGAATAACTTCGTCTTGTAATAACGCTTTTAACGGAGCAAAGGAAGTTAGTGACGCATATGTAGTAGACAGTAAGAGTTTGTCTACGGGGATAGGACTTCTTGCGATATATGCAAGAGAACTTGCCGATAAAGGCGAAGACCCCAAAACTATTGCGGAAAAAGTTCAAAAGAGAACGGAGAGTTTGCAAGTGAGTTTCGTTTTACATAAACTCAATTATATGCATAAGGGTGGGAGATGTTCTTCCGTGGCACTTTTAGGTGCGAACTTGTTGAAGATTAGACCGAGAATAGTTTTGAAAGACGGAAAAATGATTTCCGATAAAAAATATAGGGGACATATGGGGCAAGTAGTTGAAAAATACTGTGCCGAAACCCTTGCGGAGTTTAATACGCCCGATTTAGATAAGGTATTTATAACTTATACTTCGGCTTTCCCCGAAATGAGAGATGCGGCGATAAAGGCCTGTAAAAATGCGGGATTTAAGAATATTTACGAAACCCACGCAGGCGGAACTATCGCTTGTCATTGCGGTGCGAATACTTTGGGAATTTTGTATTTTAACGACGGAGATAAATTGTAATAAATAAACGTTAAAGTAAAATCGGCGACTTTAAGTCGCCGATTTTTTGCTTTTTAAATTTAATTAAAATTTAATTTTTTCTTCTATGTAAGATTTAAGTTCTTCTATCGGAATACGAACTTGTTCCATAGTATCTCTGTCTCTTACGGTTACTTTTTTATCTTCTAAGGAATCGAAGTCAAAAGTTATGCAGTAAGGCGTTCCGATTTCGTCTTGACGGCGATAACGCTTACCGATAGAACCCGATTCGTCGTATTCGACGGGGAAGTATTTGGAAAGTTCGTCTGCTATTTTGATTGCTTCGTCGCCCAATTTTTTAGAAAGCGGAAGTACTGCGGTTTTATAAGGTGCGAGTGCGGGGTGTAAGTGCATAACTACTCTCACGTCATTTTCGCCGACTTCTTCTTCGTCGTAGGCTTCTACTAAAAATGCGAGTGCAACCCTGTCTGCCCCAAGCGAAGGTTCTATAACGTAAGGAACGTAATGTTCGCCCGTAGTTTCGTCGAAGTAACTCATATCTTTTCCGCTGTGTTTAATGTGTTGATTTAAGTCGTAATCCGTTCTGTCCGCAACGCCCCAAAGTTCGCCCCAACCGAAGGGGAAGAGATATTCGAAGTCGGTAGTCGCTTTTGAATAGAAACAAAGTTCTTCCTTGTCGTGGTCACGAAGACGTAAATGCTCGTCTTTCATACCTAAATCAAGTAAAAATTGATGGCAATAATCTTTCCAGTATTTGAACCATTCGAGGTCGGTTCCGGGTTTGCAGAAAAATTCCAACTCCATTTGTTCGAATTCTCTTATTCTGAATATGAAATTTCCCGGAGTAATTTCGTTTCTGAAAGACTTTCCTATTTGACCTATCCCGAAAGGCAATTTTCTTCTCGTTGAACGTTGAACGTTGTTAAAGTTTACGAATATTCCTTGTGCGGTTTCGGGGCGTAAGTATGCGGTAGAAGTAGAATCTTCGGTAACCCCGATAAAGGTTTTAAACATAAGGTTGAATTTTTTTATTTCGGTAAATTCGTGTCCACCGCAAGAAGGACAAGCGATATTTTTTTCTTTTATGAAGTTTGCCATTTGTTCGAAAGTCCAGCCGGCAGGGTTATCGGAAGTGTTGTTTGTGAAAGCGTAATCTTCTATGAGTTTATCCGCTCTATGACGGGTTTTACATTGTTTGCAGTCCATAAGTGGGTCGGAAAAACCGCCTACGTGTCCCGAAGCCACCCACGTTTCGGGGTTCATTATGATAGCGGAATCTAAACCTACGTTATAGCGGTTTTCTTGAACGAAACGTTTCCACCACGCTTTTTTAACGTTGTTTTTAAATTCTACGCCTAACGGACCGTAATCCCAAGAGTTTGCTAAGCCCCCGTATATTTCGCTTCCGGGGAAGAGATAGCCCCTTCCTTTACAAAGGTTTACTATTTTTTCCATAGTTACTTTTCTGTCTTCCATAAATTCACCTTTAATTTAATTTTTTCCGTATCATTTTACTCTATACTAAAAATTTAGTCAAGTAAAAAAACCGCACCTTAAAAAAACAAAGTGCGGAATTTTATTATACGTTTATCGCTTTTTCTATTAGTTTTAAAACTTCTTCTTTACCGAAGTTGGTTTCAGAAGAAGTAGCGGTTATATCGTCTATCCCTACCTTTAAATACGCCGAAATGACGTTCAGTTGGGGTTTTATTTTGCTTTTTGCTATTTTATCCGCTTTGGTTGCCACTATAACGAAGGGGATTCTGTAATGGTAAAGGTAATTTATCATCATTACGTCCTCTTCGGTAGGCAAATGGCGAATATCGATTAATGATATAACTAACGGAAGTTTTTCGGTAGATAAAAAACTTTCCATAAGTAAAGCCCATTTTTTCTTTTCTTCTTTGCTTACTTTCGCAAATCCGTACCCCGGTAAGTCGGCTAAAACGAAATCGTTAAAGTCAAAATAGTTTATAAGCCTTGTTCTTCCCGGTTCGTTAGAAGTCCTTGCGAGTTTTTTATTTCCCGCAAGCATATTGATTAAAGAAGATTTCCCGACGTTGGATTTTCCCGCAACGGCTATTATAGGCTTATTAGTTTTGTAAAAGTTTTCCGAACTGTTTACGCTGGTTATAAAAGTCGCTTTTTTTATAGTCATAAGTTATTAAAACTTTATCGCTTTTTTGAAAACGGCGTCTACTTCTTCTGCAACGATAAAGTTTATCTCCTTTCTTATTTCTTTGGGAATATCTTCTACGTCTTTTTGGTTTTGTTTTGGAATTATTACGTTTTTAATTCCTTGTCTAAATGCTGCGAGAGATTTTTCTTTCAGTCCGCCTATCGGTAAAACCTTTCCACGAAGAGTTATTTCTCCCGTCATTGCAATATCTTTTCTTACGGGCTTTTTAATAAAAGCAGAAAGTATAGCGGTCGCCATAGTTATTCCGGCAGAAGGTCCGTCTTTTGGAGTTGCACCTTCGGGAACGTGTATGTGTATGTCGGTTTTTTCAAAGGCTTCGTCCTCAATTTTAAACTTCTCGGCGTTCGCCCTTATATAACTTATTGCGGCCCTTGCGGATTCCTTCATTACGTCGCCGAGTTTACCCGTAAGCAAAATTTCGCCCTTTCCTTTCATTAAACTTACTTCTATCGTCAAGGTCGTTCCGCCTACTGCCGTCCAAGCAAGTCCAGTTGCCGCACCTATCTCGTCCTTTTGTAAGGCTTGGTCTTGTAAATACTTTTTAACTCCCAAGTAATCGGAAACGTTGTCTTTTTCTATAACTTGTTTCTTTAATCTCGGGTGTTCTGCTTTTTTAGTGGCGACTTTTCTTATAACTCCGCCTATTTCTCTCTCTAAATTTCTAACGCCCGCTTCCATAGTATAGCCTTCGATTATTTCCTTTATTGCGTCGTCTAAAATCGATACGTTCTTATCGGTAATTCCGTTGGCTTTAAGTTGCTTAGGAATTAAATAACGCTTTGCTATTTGCAATTTTTCTTCGTTGGTGTAGCCGGTAAGTTCTATTATTTCCATTCTGTCTAAAAGCGGATAGGGAATAGTGTCGACGGAATTTGCCGTCGTTATAAACATAACTTTCGAAAGGTCGAAAGGCACTTCTAAAAACCTATCACGGAAAGTGGCGTTTTGTTCAGGGTCTAAAACTTCTAAAAGGGCACTCGCAGGGTCGCCGTGAATATCCGAAGATAATTTGTCTATTTCGTCTAATAGGAATACGGGGTTATTAGAGCCTGCGTTTTTAAGTCCGTAAATAATTCTTCCGGGCATTGCACCTACGTAAGTTTTTCTATGCCCTCTTATTTCTGCTTCGTCTTTTACACCGCCTAAACTCATTCTTACGAATTTTCTGTTTAACGCTCTCGCAATCGAAGTCGCCACCGAAGTTTTACCGACTCCCGGAGGACCTACGAAACAAAGTATAGGACCTTTTATTTCTTTGGTTAAGTGTAAAACCGCTAGATATTCTACTATTCTTTCCTTTACTTTCTCCAAACCGAAATGGTCTTTATCCAAAACTTCTTTTGCTATTTTTAAGTCTTTTGTATCCTCGGTAGATTGTGAAAAAGGCAATTCTTTAAGCCAGTCTAAATAATTTAAAATCACCGAGTAGTCGGGGGAAGAAGGATTGATTTTGTCTAATCTTTCTATCTCTTTTAACGCTTTTTCTTCTACATATTTGGGAAGATGTTTATCTTCTATTTCTTTTTTTAGAGTTTGCGGTTCGTTTGAAGAATCGCCCAATTCTTCGTGAATGGCTTTTAATTGTTCTCTTAAATAATATTCTTTCTGGCTTTTATCGATTTCCGCTCTTACCTTAGAGGTGATTTTCTTTTCTATTTTGGAGATTTCGATTTCTCTTAAAAACAAGCTTTCGAATTTTTTTAATCTATCGAAAGTTTCTTGTAAGTCGAGTATGCTTTGTATGTCTTCGTCTTTAAACGGAACGGCGGAAAGTGCATTATCCATAAACCTGTTGGGTTCTTTTATTTCGGTAATAGTTCCAAGCAGTTCTTTGGTCATTCTTTTATCGAATAGACAATATTCGTAAAAAGCCCCTTTTGCGACTCTGAAATACGCTTCGGTTTCCACGTCGTTTAACGAGTTGACGTAAGGCGATTCCTCTGCTTTTACGATAAAGCAGGGTTTTACTTCTTCAAAGGAAAGTATCTTTGCTCTAGATACTGCCTGAACGTTTAACTTAACGTTGCCATTGGGCAGTTTTATCACTTGTTTTATAAGTGCAAAAACGCCTATCGAACATATATCGCTTTTTTTAGGCGAATCTATAAACGCATTTTTTTGTGCAGAAATCATTATCATAGAATTTTCGGCACGTTTTACCGCTTCGATAGAAGCGGGTCTTCCCACGTCGAAGTTTAAAAAAGTTCCGGGGAGTAGCACCTTCCCCCTTAACGCTATTAAAGGTAACGTTTTAACCGAGTTTTCGTTTGTTGTAAGTTCTTCCATAGTTACTCCTCATATGTAATTATAAGCAATATTTTTCCAAAAGATATTTTACGGGTTTATCTCTGAAAGGTACGGTAATTTCGGAGGCTTTTATTTTAAGTTCTTCCACAGCGTCGCCCACCGCTACTCCGTGCCACTCTTTACTGGATACTAGTTCTAAGTCGTTTGTCGAATCTCCTACCGCTATTACTTTATCAAGTGGAATTTTGTAGTAATCCGCAATAAATTTTACAGCCCTGCCTTTGCCGTATTTAGGGTTAATTACTTCTAATAAAGACATTCCTCCGCTGTTAAAAACTATTTTCCCCTTGAACAATTCGGTATATTTTTTTATAAGCGAGGGTATTTTATTTTGTTCTTCGAATACCGTTAATTTTAACACCGTTTGCTTAAAATCTAAAATAGTTTTTTCTAAACTTAACGTTTCCTTTACGGGAAGTTCGGTATTCATACTTTTATAATGTTCGGCGTATGGGGAATACCCTTGATGATATAAAGTTCCGTCTACGTAAGCGTTGGGGTGAAGCCCGTCGATAACTAAAAGTTTTGCAATTTCCGCTGCGGTTTTGTAATCTATTCCGCCTTGAAGTAAAATATTTTGAGTTTTTATATCTCTTATCTCAGCACCTTGACATACGGCTACTATTCCTTCTATTTGATATTTTCTCAATATCCCTTTTAAGTGGTTGAAATGTCTTCCCGAACATACGGCGAATATTCCGCCTTTTAAGGTATACTCTTTTATGGCTTCAACCGTTTCTAAATCTATGTCTTGATTATGCCCTAACGTTTCGTCAAAATCGCTTATGAATAAATCATATTTCATTTTAAGCCCTCCTTGGTAAGTGTTTTTAAAATCTCTTCCGCTTCTTTATCGCCGATACCTTCTACCTTTTTAAGTTCTTCTTTGCTTGCGGAAATTATTCCGTTTAAGTCTTTGAACTTTTCGAGTAACGCACGCTTTTTTACCTTTCCTATTCCGTCAATGTTATCAAGAACGGAAGACAGATTTCTCTTTGAGTGTAAAGAACGGAAATAAGTTATTGCGAATCTGTGTGCTTCGTCCCTGATTCTTTGTAACATTTTTAACGAATAATCGTTTTTCGGTATTATTACGGGTAGGGAAGAGTTCGGGAGAAAAACTTCTTCGTTCTTTTCGGCAAGAGAGATTAAGTCTATGTCTTTTACGTTATATAAATCGAATATTTCTTGCACCGAAGATAGTTGTCCTTTTCCGCCGTCTATTATTATAAGGTCGGGTTTAGGGAATTTTTCGGGGTCTAAGTTTAATCTTTCTAACCGTCTTTTCAAAACTTCTTGTAAAGACCTAAAATCGTCCGCACCTTCAAAAGTTTTTATTTTGAACCGCCTGTAACTGTCCTTATCGGGTTCGCCGTCGTTAAACACTACCATACTTCCGACTTTATCCACGCCCGAGATATTAGAAATGTCGTAACACTCCATTCTTTTTGGGTACTTTTTAAGCCCTAACTTTTCTTTTAATTTAAGGCACGCAGTTTTAGTCATATCGTTTTTGTGTTTTATTCTGTCGACTGCGGTTAAAAGATGTTCTTCGGCGTTTACCGTCGCCATATCGGCGAGTTGTTTTCTCACTCCTTTTATAGGATAATTTATTCTTACTGTCTTATTGTGTGTAGTTTTAAAAAAATCTTCCAAAAGATTTGCATCTTCTATATTCGTAGATAAAATTATTTCTTCTGGAATATCCGAATCTTTTTTATAATATCTCGAAATAAATTCAAAAATTGTATCTCCGTCCGTTAAGTTTGCACTTTCGAAAGAAAAGTTTTTATCGCCGAGCATTTTACCTTTTCTTATGATCAGAAGATTTACCGTCGAGTATATCCCGTTGGATTTAGACGCTATTACGTCGGCATCTAAAAATTTATTCAAAGACGTTAACCGTTTAAGTTTTATTTTGTCAAGACTTTGCAAATATTCCTTTATTTTAAGTGCCGATTCAAACTCTTCGTTTTTAGCAAAGTAAAGCATTTTCTCTTTTAAGAGTTTTTCGGTTTCCGAAATATCGCCCGATAAAAAGTCAATCGCTTCTTTTACCTTTTTCATATATTCGGTTTCCGAAATACAATTACAGCAGGGTGCTAAACATTTTTTTATGTGATAGTTTAAGCAGGGTTTTATCGGTTTTTTTACGTCGAGTTTTTTATCGCACGGACGGACAGAAAAAACCGAATTTAATATTTCCAAAACCGAATTTACGTTTATTCCGCCCATAAACGGTCCAAAATATTTTGCACCGTCAGGTTTGATTTTTCGGGTTATCTTAAAGGTAGGGAAAGTTTCTTTTAAATCTACCTTTAAGTAAGGATAGGTTTTATCGTCCTTTAAAAGAATATTATATCTCGGCTTGTATTTTTTTATTAAGTTGTTTTCTAACGATAAAGCGTCTATTTCGCTCGGTGCGATTATATAGTAAAAATCGACTATGTTCTTTACCATAGCCATAACTTTTTCGGTCTTTACGCTGTTGAAAAAATATTGCCTTACTCTGTTTTTTAAGTTTTTTGCTTTTCCTACGTATATGACCGTGCCGTCTTTATCCAGCATTATATAAACGCCGGGATTATCGGGCAAAAGTTTTATTTTATCTTCCAAAACGCCCATAATAGATATTATAAACTATTTTAAAAGAATTTACAAGCACTTAATATCCCAAATATTCCACGCCTTTCAATAAAATATCGTTTAAAATTTGATTTCTTAAAGAATAGAATATAACCTTACCTTGCCTTTTCGTTTTTACTACGTTCATATTCTTTAAAAATCTTAATTGATGAGAAGTTGTGGTTTGGTTCAGTTTAAGTAAATTGGCGATGTCAGAAACACACATTTCGGATATTCCTAACGCCGAAATTATTTTTAATCTCGTATAATCCGAAAAAATCGAAAAAAAACATACTAACTCGTCTAAAACTTCTCCCGTGGGTACGTAATCTTTTACCATCGTTTGTAATCTCTTATCGAGTAACAGTTCCATTTTTTTCTCCTTTTCCATATAATAAGTGTACATATATGATAATTCCCGTTTAACTGTTACATTTTGGAACTTTAAGTCGCATAAAATAAAATAATGGTATTTTTTTATAAGGAGGGAAAAATGAATTCGTCTAATATCGTTTTAATAGCACTTTTATTTCTACTTATGAATAACAATACGATAAACACGACGCAGTTACTTTTGCTTTTGGCACTTTTATCCACGACGAATAATTGCTTGTTAAATTCAAATTCTAATTCCACCACCTGAAATACTTGATTGCGGGCAAAATTTTTTGCCCGCAATTCTTTTAAACCATAAAAGAATTGACTTTTTCTAATGATTTAGGGTATAATCTATAAAAACGCAAGGAGATAAAAATGATAAATAATTTTTGTAAAAAACCCTTATGGAAATGTTCAGCGACCCTTTCAGGCGTAGCCCAAGGAAAAATACCTGCGGATACCGTTTTAACGCACGCAAATTTAATTAACGTATGTACGAGAGAAATAATAAAAAATATCGACGTTGCGGTAAAAGACGGAAGAATCGCTTACGTCGGTAACGCTTCTCACTGTATAGGGAAAGACACCAAAGTTTTCGATTTAAAGGGGAAGTATCTTGCTCCTGCGTTTATGGACGGGCATATGCATATAGAATCTTCTATGCTTTCCGCCGGCGAATATGCAAAGGCAGTTCTTCCGCACGGAACTTCGGCAGTGTTTTTCGACCCGCACGAAATATGTAACGTTTTAGGATTAGAAGGCGTTAAGTATATGCTAAAAGACGCTGATAGAACTCCGTTAAAAGAAATGCTTACCACTCCTTCTTGCGTTCCTGCAGTTCCGGGGTTTGAAGATACCGGTTCTGAAATTCATCCGGAAGATATAAAGGAAAGTATGCTGTGGAAGGAATGCGTAGGACTTGGAGAAATGATGAATTTCCCCGGAATTTTATCTTCGGACAAACATACTCACGATATAGTCGGCGAAACTTTAAAAGCGGGGAAAATCGTTACGGGACATTATTCTATGCCCGAAACCGACCAAGGGCTTAACGCATATATCGCTTCTGGTATAAGATGTTGCCACGAGTCGACTAGAAGTGTAGACGCTCTCGCTAAAATGCGACTCGGTATGTACACTATGATGAGAGAAGGTTCTGCTTGGCACGACTTAAAGGAAGTCGCTAAGGCGATTACCAAAAATAACGTAGACACGAGATTTACTTGTTTGGTATCCGACGATAGCCACCCTTATACTTTGAAGGAATCGGGGCATTTAGACCATATTTTAAAAAGAGCGGTAGAAGAGGGTATAGACCCGTTGACCGCAATACAAATGGTTACTATAAACGTCGCTACGTGTTTTCAATTAGACCACGAATTCGGTTCGATTGCTCCTTCTAAGTGTGCCGATATGGTAGTGCTTTCGGACTTAAAGGAATTTAACGTCGAAAAAACTTTTATAGACGGAGAACTTGTCGCTAAAAACGGAAAAATGGCAATAGATATTCCTGAGTTTACTTATCCTAAAAAGGCGATGAATACCGTTCATTTAAAGGAAATTACCGAAAAGGATTTAAAAATACCTTGTGAAAACGGTAAAAAGAAAGTGAGGGTTTTAGAAATAATTCCCGCAAAGACCATTACTCTTGAAAAATTCGAGAATATAGAAGTTACAAACGGAGAAATTACCGCTTGCCAAGAAAAAGATTTACTTAAAGCCGTTGTGTTTGAAAGACATAAAAACACGGGTAAAAAGGGCTTCGGATTAGTGAAAGGATTCGGAATTAAAAACGGAGCTTTGGCACAAACGGTAGCACACGACGCACATAACCTTTTAGTTATAGGAACTAACGATAAAGATATGCAAATTGCCGTAAATACACTTATCAAATGCGGTGGCGGAGCGGTTGCCGTAGAAAACGGAAAAGTTAAAGGTATCGTAGAACTTCCGATAGCGGGACTTATGTCCGATAAACCGCTTGACAGTGCCGTAAAACAGGTTAAGTCTTTGGAAAAAGCGTGGAAGACTATGGGCTGTAATTGTCCTTCTCCATTTATGACCATGGCAATAATTCCTTTGGCTTGTATTCCCGAAATAAGACTTACCGATAGAGGACTTGTCGATTGCAAAACGTTTAAGTTCGTAAACTTAATAGAAGAATAAAATATACTTTGATAAACTTTAAGGTCGCATGTTAATGGCGACCTTTTTTTATAACGTAATAGTCAGTCCGTAAAAAACGTAAGGTATTCCGTTTTTAGATAGAATTTCTTCTTCGGAAACGTTAAACTTTTCAGATAGAGAAGAAAGAGTGTCTTCGGGTTTTATTTTGTAACCGTCGTTAGTCTGAATAAAAAGGACGTCCCCTTCTTCTATTTCCTTATAAAGAGCGTTGTCTTTTTTTAAGGTTGAAATATTTAATTGAAATTTAACGCATAGAGAAAAAACGGTATCCCCTTTTTGAACACGATAGAAAAAACTTTTCATAACGCTATTATTATATTTATTAAAAATCCCGAATAGAATATTTTAAGATTACTTAGTTTTTAGAGGGAAAAGTTGAAAAGGTTTTTTAAGACTGTCGCAGTAGTTACGGTGTTTTCCGTTTTCGAAAAGTTTTTGGGGTTTTTATATCGCATATATATGTCGAAGACGATAGGGGCTGAAGGTATAGGCTTATACCAAGTCGCCCTTTCGGTGTTCGGACTTTTGTTTACAGTGGCGTGTTCGGGAACTCCCGTAACCGTTTCACGGCTTATGACAAAGTATAACGCCGAAGGCAAAAAAGACAAGGTGTACAAAGTTATTACGGCAGGCTTTACGGTAACGCTTTGCATATCCGTTCCGCTTTGCGTTATATTTTTGACGTTCGGAAAATATTTCGATTTTTTGTTTGCCGATGAAAGGTGCTTAAATATATTTTTGGTAATACTTCCGGGACTTATATTTACTTCGGTGTATTCGGTATTACGTGGAGTGTTTTGGGGCAATAAAGATTTCTTGCCTTATAGCATCATAGAACTTTTAGAAGAAATATGTATGATTATAGTCGGAATATTTTTAATTCAGTATTCCACCAGCGTGTACGACGGAGCGTTTAGAGCGGGCGTCGCCGTTTTAATTTCCTTTATCTTTTCTTTTTCGTTAGGTACTATCGTATTCTTTATAAGAAAGAATAAACTCAAAAACCCCAAAAGCGAATTGAAACCCCTTTTGTCCTCCGCAATGCCCGTTACCGCTATGAGAACGGCAAGTTCATTAGCAGGTTCTTTGGTGTCTATAATCGTTCCTTTAAGATTAGTGGCGGCGGGACTTTCGGAGTCCCAAGCACTATCGGCTTTCGGTGCGGCAACGGGGCAGGCAACCCCTTTGCTTTATACCCCCTCTTCTATAATAGGACCTTTCACTTTGGTACTTATTCCGGAAATTTCCGAAAATTACTATAAGCATCAGGCACTTAACTTAAAAAACAATGCCGAAAAAGCCATAAAAATTTCAACCGCTTTAACTTGCCTTTTTATTCCCGCTTTTACCGTGTGCGGTAAAGAACTCGGAATTATAATTTTCGATAGTCCCGTGTGCGGAGATTATTTGTCTTTCTCGGCATTTTTAATGCTTTTTATGAGTATTTCTTCTATAACTACCAGTATGCTTAACTCTATGGGTTATGAAAATAAAACTCTTATCTACTACTCTATAAGTACCGTGTTTATGTTATTATGCGTGTTCTTCCTTCCTAAACTTTTAGGAGTGTATTCGCTTATCGTGGGGTCTTTGTGCGTTTACGGTATAACTTCTTTTCTTAATTTAAAGTTACTTAATCAAAAATGCCCCGAAAAGCCGAGATATAAAAAATTCGTCGGTAAATGCTTTTTATCTTGCCTTCCCACGGCGGTTTTGGGACTTATGCTCGAAAAAATGATTTTTCCGCATTTGGGACTCTTTTTTACCTTTATAGTTTGTACCGTAATTATGGTAGTATTCCACCTTTTATTGTATTTCGGAATAGGGATATTCGACGTGGAAATCATAAAAAAGAATTTAAAATTAAAGAAAAAGACGGCTGTGTTAAAGCCGTCTTTAAAGCGAGGTTAATTTTACAAGTTAAATTTATCTTTAGGTAAAATTCTAGGAAACACTTTAACTAATAATATACACACAATACAGTTTAGCGTTGCCGTTATGAGTTTAAAAGGTAAAAGCGGAAGTAAAGATTCGAAAGTATATCTCGTAGGATACATTAAGCAAAATCCCAAAGTATTTATTCCCGCAGAAATTATTAAAAATGAAATTACGAAAGATATTATGGTTTTAACAAAATCTTTTCCCTTAAAAAAGGAAAATGCAATCCCCGGAACAAGCCCCCAAAATCCCGTGCCTATTCCGATAATGGGGTTATAAGGACCTGCGGGATATATTATAGCACCCAATAAGTCGCCTACAAAACAAACGGTAAATCCTAAGCCTCCGCCAAGTAGATACCCCGATACAAAACCTATCGTTGCGACCAAAGAAATTTGCAATAAATCGCTTGCTTTTATATCGAATATATTAGTTACCGTGCAAAGTGCGGTTAAAAGGGCAGTATAAACAATCTTTTGCGTTATGGAAAGGTTGTTTCTTTTTTTCTGTTTTTTAAAAAAGAAAAAACAAAAAAGCACTATCACGAATACTGCCAAAAACACGTAATAATACCATCTTGTAGAAACGGTTTTAAATACGTAAGAAAAATCAAACGAGTGGGCTACCAATAAGTTGGGCATAAAAAAATCTCCCTTTTAAATTTTAGAGAGACCGATAAAATTTTACGCTTATTAACAAGCGTTCGATAATAGCGGACGCGAAAAGGCACCGCAGAAAGTTGACTTTCTTTCGTTTGCAAACAACATCCCGTTTTGCAACACTTGACGCACCTTAACTACTCTATGTTTTTATAATATCACTAATTTATAACAATTGTCAACGGAATTAAAGGCATAAAAATTTATAGTTATTACATACTAAAAACAAATGGTAGTAACGTTTATAAGAACTTTAATAATATTTTTTACTTTGGCGGTTGTTATGCGACTTATGGGTAAGCGTCAAATAGGCGAAATGCAACCTTTTGAGTTTATAGTAACTCTTATAATAGCGGACTTGGCGTGTGTTCCTATGTCGGACGTGTCAATTCCGTTGCTTTACGGAGTTGTGTCTATTTTGGCGATATTTTTGCTTCATCAGTTGCTTTCGGTTTTGGAACAAGGCGGTAACGTTTTAAAAAGAATAATATCGGGAAAACCCTCGGTCGTAATAGATTTAAACGGGGTGGATATAAAAGAATTAAAGAAAAACAATATGGGGCTAGACGATTTAATAGAATCTATGCGGGCATTAGGGTATTTTTCTTTGGACGATTTAGACTATGCGATATTCGAATCTAACGGAAAACTTTCAGCACTCGAAAGTTCTAAAAATCAGGAAAAATTTCCGTCTATACCGCTTTTAATAATAGATGAAGGAAAAGCGGTAAATAAAAATCTTTCGCTTATAAATTCTTCTAAACTAAAAATCGAAGAATTTTTAAAAGATAATAATTTAACTCTTAAAAGAACCGAAGTTATGACGGTGGACGGTAATGGAAGAGTGTACTTAAAAGGGAAAAACGAAAAGTTTAAGATTTTGCACTTTCCGTTTAATGGTGAAGTGAAATGGTAAAGTCAATAGTATCAATGATTTGCGTTGCAGTAATATTAGTTGCGGGAGCAATCTATGAAAATGATTTTGTAAAAAGGCAATTTCAAGAATTCGATACGGTTTTAGAAACTCTTTACGATAAAGTCGATTCTCAAACGGCAGTAGAAGAAGACGTTTATTCGGTACAAAAGAACTGGCTTAACAAGAAAAAGTACTTGCATATATTTATACCGCATAACGAAATAAAAGAAATGGATTTATGGATAGCGGAATCGGTAAAACTCGTTAGGGAAGAAAAATGGGAAGACGCTTTGTCCAAAATAGAGGTATTAAAGGAACTTTCGGAACAAATACCCAAAACTTTTGCAATTTCTTTGGAAAATATTTTGTAAAAGGTATGCCTATAATTGACATTGTTTTTATACAATGATAAAATAAAAACAAAGATAAAAGAGGCGAATTATGAAAGGATTTAAAAAGGTAAGGGCGTATGTTGAAGGAAAGGGTGTAATAACTACTAATATAGGTATAGAAGGCGAAAAAATCGTATATATCGGAGAAGATAATAGTAAAATAACCGAGCCGTTTAAGATAAGTAAAAAAGCCATAGTTGTTCCGGGATTTATAGATGAGCATATTCACGGTGCGAAGGGTGCGGACGCAATGGACGGGGAAAAAGAAGCACTTTCTACTATAGCGGAAGCGGTCGCTACCGAAGGAACGGTAGGATTTTTGGCTACGACTATGACGCAAAGTCCCGAAAACATAATGAAGGCGATGACGGCAGTAAAAGAGTATAGGGAATTAAATAGCGATAAAGGAGCAAAGGTTTTAGGTATACATTTGGAAGGTCCGTTTATTTCCACTAAACACGTTGGGGCTCAACCCATAGAATACGTCGCAAAACCGGAGCCTAAAACGTTTGATAAATATTATAAGGCTAGCGGAAATTGTATAAAAATCGTGTCGTTAGCACCGGAAGTTAAGGGTGCGGAAAAACTTATTGTGCACTTAAAAGAGTTGGGCGTAGTAGCAAGTGCGGGGCATACCGACGCAGGTTATCAAGATATGGTAAACGCAGTAGAAAAAGGCGTTACAAACGTTACCCATACATATAACGCACAAAAAGGTCTTCACCATAGAGAGATAGGAACGGTAGGTTCTGCAATGCTTATGGACGAATTGAATTGCGAAGCGATTTGCGATACCATTCATTTGTCTGTTCCTGCGATAAAACTCTTAATCAAGAATAAACCTCACGATAAATTTACTTTAATTACCGATTCTATGAGGGCAAAGCACTTAAAAGACGGTGTAAGTGAATTAGGCGGTCAAACGGTATACGTTAAAAACGGCGAAGCAAGACTAAAAGACGGAACGTTAGCAGGCAGTATATTAAAGATGAACGACGCAATTAAGAACGTGGTGTTAAAATGCGGAGTTAAGTTTACCGACGCAATAGATTTTGCCACGATAAATCCTGCTAAAAATTTGGGAATAGATAAGATTATGGGAAGTATTAAAAAGGGTAAACTCGCCTCGTTTACCGTATTAGACGAAGATTTTTCGGTTTTGCTTACCGTAAGAGAAGGAAAAGTTATTTATAAAAAATAAAATATAAGCCTAAAAAATTGTTGATATTTTTTAGGCTTTGTGATAATATAAATAAGCGTTTCGGAATAAACGTGAACAAACGCCGTTTATTTTGACCTTGCTACTGTGGCTCAGTCGGTAGAGCAGAGTTAAAGGGTTCCCGAAAAAGATTTGCGGAGCAAAGATTTTTTGGGAAGAGGAGAAACCGACGGGGAGAGCGAGCAAAGGCAATTTTGCGTTTGCGAGTTATACGAGGCGGATTTCGACGAAATCAGCAGGTCAGCGGAGCGGAAATGAAAAAAATTTAATAAAAAATGCTACTGTGGCTCAGTCGGTAGAGCAGCTGATTCGTAATCAGCAGGTCAGCGGTTCGAATCCGCTCAGTAGCTCCAAATAAAATGGAATACCTTTTAGGTGTTCCATTTTATTTTTGTAAGAAATAGCGGATTCGAATTAGGAGAAAATTGCTGAAAGCAATTTGTCCGAAGGACTAAACTGTCCAGTGGACAGTTTATCGGGAGGCTCGAGAGAAGCGAATCCGCTCAGTAGCTCCAAATAAAATGGAATACCTTTTGGGTG
>JAZLMI010000021.1:0-26820 GCA_045598545.1 Christensenellaceae bacterium
AAAGAATATTAAAAAAATTATTTTATAAAAGGCATAGAAAATCTATGCCTTTTATCCTATTTTTTACCGTTTTTATGCTTATTTTTAATATTTGTACATAATTCGACATATTTTTCAAGCATGATTTTTTGGAAAAATAAAATTTTGGATAAAAATATGATATAATGTAAGTATCAAAAATAAGTAGAGGTAAAATATGATTAAGAAGACGGTATTTTTGCTTGATAACAGCAAAGAGGCAAATGAGAGACTTTTCGAGAAATTCAGAAATTGTGAAGATTATGAAATTGTCGGTATGGAGAGTGATGCAATAAACGTTGTTTCTTCAATTGAAAAACTTCGTCCCGATTATCTGATATCCGAATTGGTTTTTGCGGGGTTCGACGGCATTGAGGTTATAAAACAGGTTAAGGCATTAAACGTTAAGACCAGAATTATAATTTTAAGTGCGTTAAAATCCGAAGAGGCAATTTTACGTAGCGTTTTGGCAGGTGCGGAATATTTTTTGGCTAAACCGCTTAATTTTGGAATTCTTTATGAAAGAATGGGGATAATTAATTCTACCGAAGTGAACAAAAGAAACATTAGTGAACCCGTAGGAGAATCTTTGGAAGAAAAAATAAGCAAGATATTCATTACCGTAGGAATTCCTCCGCATATAAAGGGATATTGCTTTTTAAGAGAAGGCGTTAAAATGGCGGTGGAAGACCCCGACATTATAAATAACATAACCAAGAAGTTATATCCTATGATAGGTGAAAAATATCAAACTTCTGCGAGCAAGGTAGAGAGGGCTATTCGCCACGCAATAGAAGTCGCTTGGAATAGGGGCAGGATAGAAAGTATCAATGCTATTTTAGGGGTTAGAGCTTATATTGGGGCGGAAAAACCGACCAACGGTGAGTTCATTGCTCTTGTCGCAGATAAGATGTTATTGGAAAAAGCGTAAAATTTTACAAAAAATATTTAAAAACTTCTTAAAAACAGTTTACAAATTCTTTCTATATAGATATAATATACCAAAGTCGGAATAGTAACAATACTTTTTCCGAATAAATATATATGATGTATATGGAGAGTTTTTATGCCTAAGTGGATAAAATGTCCCAGATGCGAACTTAATTATATTCGCGAAGGGGAAGAATATTGCGACGTTTGTAAAGCCGAATTGAAAAAAGGGCCACAGTTAGTTTTCGCCGTAGACGAAGAGGAAGATTTAGACGAATCTTTGGAACTTTGTCCCAAGTGTCATATAAATTATTTAAATCCGGGAGAGGTTATTTGTTCTAAATGTGCCGAAAAATCGCAGTACGAAGAAGAGCCTGAATCCGAAGACGATGATTCTTGGAAAGAATTTATGGACGACGAGGAAGAAGAAGAGGAAGAAGAAGACGAAGAAATGCTTTCCTTAAATAAACTCGCCGAAGAAGAACACGACGAATTGTTTGACGACGAGGAAGAAGAAGAGGAAGAAGAAATTAACGAAGAACCTGACGACTTTGACGACGACCTTCCCGAAATAGACGAGGCGGATTTCGAACAGGAAGACGACGAAGATGACCTTGACGACGAGGACGATTTGGAAGACGATGAGGAAGATGAATAAATTATAGGTTTAAAATATTTTTTATCGTCAATACTTTAAGTATGATAAAAAATAATTTATCCCTTTCGGAAGTAAAAGAAACCATAAAAAAGATGCACTTAAAACCCGTAGAAGTAACCCTAAATTTAGGGCGTAACAAGTTTATGAAGTTCAGCGGGACTTTAAGCGGAGTGTATCCCGCATTGTTTACGGTTGTTCCCGAGAATAAGGAATTTAGAGGTAAAACGTCTTATTCTTATTCGGAATATATGTGTGGAAAGGTTAAACTTTCCGAAAAATCGGTGTAATAAAAACGATATTACGAAAAAGCACAGAAATAACTTCTGTGCTTTTGTCATAAAAGAAACGGTTTTTTCGTATACTCTACTGATAGCGTAAAGAATGCGGAGGGAACAACCTTGAAAGAACCAGAGTTTCAGAGTATAAGTTTTTATCAAAAAAGCACAACGATAAAAGAGCAAATAAAAGTTGAATGTAAAACGGAGATACCGGCTGACAGCGTATCTAAAATTTTAAGCGTTTTTGCTAAAACCGTAATAAATGCGGAGCCGTCTAACGACGCCGTAAATTTTTTAGGCAAGACTACGTTTTTCATTTGTTATGAAGACGTTGAAGGTGCGTTAAAAAGATGCGAATGCGGTAACGAGTTCAATAAGGAAGTCAAAGCCGAAGGCGTTAAAGAAGACAGCATAATATCCGTTTGTTTTGAAACGGATAAAACGAGCGGAGATTTATCGGGAGTAAAACTTTCAGTATCTGCGGTTATCACCGTTAAGGCGGAAGTAAGGTGTAGAAAAGAGATAAACGCACTGATGGGCGGAGAAGATTTAATGATAAAAAATTCCGACTGTTTGGTATCCAGAAGTTTGGGTGTAAAAAAGGGAACTTATCCGATAGAAGAAGATTTTGAACTCGATTTTGCCGTAAGTCAAATACTTTCGCATAGAGCGGATGCGGTGGTAACCGCCGTTCAATGCGGGGTGGGGTGTATTATAGTAGACGGCGAAGTGTATTTATCTGCAATTCTTTTGCCTTCGGGAGATAAAAGTGATATAATAAGGGCAAATAAAACGTTGCCGTTTAGGATAGAAATAGAAAATGAAGACGCTATGCCGTCTTTTACTGCAAGCGTCAAAATCAGTGAGAAATCTTTTAAGACGGATATCGCAGTAGACGAGGAAGGCGGTAAGAGTGTGGTTACGGCAAACGTAGTATTGCAGTATGAAGGGGAAGCGTATTCTCCTTTAGAATATTCTCTTGCGGAAGATTTATTCAGCCTAACCGAAAACGTAACGCCCGCTTTCGATACTTTTAAGTGTGAAAAACCACTTTCTGTAATTTGTAATCCCGTTAAGATAACGGAAAGGGCAAATTTAGAAGACGTTTCGGAAAGTGCTAAAATCGTTGCGGTAGGTAAAGAAAAAACTGAAGTTGTTTCGATTGAAAATTCCGATAGCGGAGTAAAAATATCGGGGTATTTATCGGCACTTATATATTTTAAGAACGAAGACGGAAAATATTTTACCGTAAAGACCGAAGTGCCGTTTAATATTAAGCCGGACTGTATGATTTTAGAAAATAGTTTATACGACGTTTCTTTGATTGCGGAAAATGCAGAAGCCGAGAGGATTTCTATTGACCAAGTGGATATAAGTGCAAATATAATAGTTAATTTGAAATTTTTCGAACAGTCCGAAATTAAGTATATAAAAAGCGTGGAGTGCTTAGGCGAAAAGGAAATTTGCGATTATCCGATAAGCGTTTATATTCCTACCGAAGGCGAAGAGTTGTGGTCTTTATCAAAAAGATTGAACGTTTGCCCCGAAGTTTTAGCCTCATCTAATAAAGATTTACAATTCCCTCTTACGGGTAAAGAAAGGATAGTTGTTTTCAGAAACAAATAATATAAAAGACGGTTAAACCTATGAAAAAGATAACTTTAAAAACTTATGCCAAAGTAAACTTAACGTTGGATATTTTAGGAAAATGCGGGGAGTATCATACCTTAAAAAGTTTGATATCCCCTATAAATTTATACGACGTTATAACGGTAACTAAAAGAAAAGATAAAAAAATAAGCCTTAATTGTTTTCCTTCTGTCGGCGTTATCGATTCTAAAAATAACGCATACAAGGCGGCGGAACTTTTTATAAATACCTTTAATACTTCGGGCGTTAATATAAAGATAAAAAAAGGTATTCCTGTCGGCGGAGGGTTAGGCGGTTCTTCTTCCGATATAGTCGGCGTTTTAACCGCTATGAAAAAATTATTTAAAATACAAGAAGACGTAGTTTCTTTAGGGAATATGCTCGGAAGCGACGTTTCGGCAATGTTTTCAAAAAAACCTTCCATAATGACTGGTAGGGGCGAAGTCGTTCAAACGATAGATAAAGACCTTAAAAAGTTATACTTAATTCTTATAAAAGAAGATGCGTCTATCACTTCCCGTGAAAGTTATATGGCTTTCGATAACTTAAACGCTTTATATAAGCCTTGTACCGATATTGCCGTAGATAAGTTTTTATCGGGCGATATAGAAGGGTTTTCTCGGGTGATAAAGAACGACTTATATTTGGCGTCCAGACAAATTTTACCCGTTTTATCCGATAACTTAAAAGCCCTGTTTTCGGTTAACGCCTTAACCGCTTTAATGACGGGTAGCGGTTCTACCGTTTACGGAATTTTCGAGGATAAAAAGAAAAGAGATAAAGCGTTAAAGAAATTAAAGAAAGAATATAAAAACAATTTAATTAAATCCGAAACCTTATAATATTGTAAATAAACTTAATTCGTAAAACCTCTCGTTGATAAAACGAGGGGTTTTATATTTTTAAAGTATAAAAATGAAAATATAAGTCAATAACTTATTTGTATTAAAGAAAAAGGAAATAAAGAAAATGAGAAAAATTTGTATAACTTTTTTGTCTATTGCCATAATAATTTTATCGGGCGTAGGAATATCTCTTTATAAACAAACGCCCGTTACGTATACGGAATATCTTCGTATACATATAAGAGCCGATTCCAACGAAGAAAAAGCCCAAGAAGTAAAATATAAAGTTAAAGATAAAGTAGTGGAATTTTTAACGCCTTATATTTCGGAATGCGACAGTAAAGAAAAGGCACAAAAAATGCTTAACGAAAAACTTTCCGAAATAGAAAAGGTAGCAGATAAAACGTTAAAAGAAAACGGATTTAATTACACTTCTAAGGCAAAGATAAAAAACGAAAATTTCCCTACAAGAGTTTACGATAATTTGACTTTGGACTCGGGCTATTACGACGCACTTATAATAGAATTAGGGTCGGGTAAGGGCGATAATTGGTGGTGCGTAGTGTATCCGCCGTTGTGCTTTAAAAAAGGCGGTACGGGATACGTTTATAAAAGTAAAATTCAAGAGATTATAAATAAATTTTTCAGTAAAGGAGGAAAACAATGAAAAAAACGATTAAAGTTATAATTTTGTGTTGTATGGCGTTTTTTATGTGTTTCGGAATAACTACCGTTGTTTCGGTAAACAACGTGCAAACGGCGTATGCTTACGTCTTAAAGCAGGGAAGTTCCGGTACTAACGTTAAGACTATGCAACAAAGACTTAAAAAGTGGGGATATTATACGGGGGCGGTAGACGGCATTTTCGGACCGAAAACTCTTACCGCAGTAAAATATTTCCAAAGAAGGAACGGACTTACCGTGGACGGAATAGTAGGGGCAAAAACTCTCGCCGCTTTGGGTATGAGTTCTTCCGGAAGTTCGACTTCTAATACTAATACGAATACCACTTCTTCGTATTCAAGTGCGGATATAAATCTTTTGGCACACTTAATATACGGAGAAGCGAGAGGAGAAAGTTATACGGGACAAGTAGCGGTAGGGGCTGTCGTTATGAACAGGATAAAGAGTTCTTCTTTCCCTAATACTATGTCGGGAGTTATATACCAGAGGAACGCTTTTACTGCGGTAAACGACGGGCAAATCAATTTAACGCCTAATGACACGGCAAAAAAAGCCGCACAAGACGCTATGAACGGTTGGGACCCGACTTACGGTGCTTTATATTATTATAACCCCGCAATTGCGACGAGTACTTGGATTTTTTCAAGACAGACTACTATCGTTATCGGCAGGCACGTGTTTGCTAAATAAAGGAGGAAAATATGGAAGATAAAAAAAATAACGCTATAGAAAAAGCGGAAGAAATTATGGAAAAAACAGAAAACAAAGAGAGAGAATCTTTATTGAAGATGAAAGAAAAAGATATAAAGTTTGCAAAAGAAAGTGAAAAAGATGAAAAAGAGCAAAAAAAAAGCCAAAAAAAATCGGGCGGAAGAAAAAATAAGGGGCTAATTGCTTCGGTAGTTGCTTTAAGTATAGCGACTGTAATTTTAGCGTCTATTTTGACTTTTAACCTGTTAATGCCGACATCGGAAGAAAAACTTTTGGAGAATTCTTATAAAAAGTCCTTTTACGATACGGTAGAACAGGTTGACAACATAGATTTAAATCTTTCTAAAATTTTAGTTACGAAAGATGAGGGGGCTATACAACTTTATCTTGTCGACACTGCGATAAACAGTGAACTTGCCGAAAACGATTTGCAAGAACTTCCGCTAAACGACGAGAATAAATTTTATACCACTAAACTTGTAAACCAGATAGGTGATTTTTCTAAATATTTAAATAAGAAGATAGTAAACGGACAAGAAATTTCCGATGAAGACAGGGAAATTTTAAGAGAACTTTACAAGGCAAATGCCGAATTCAAGAGATATTTAGCCAAGATGACCGACGAAATGGGAAGCAATTATTCCTTTTTAGAAAATGGAGATAATAACTCCTTTATAGAAAACTTTAACGAATTGCAAGAGTTGTCGGTGGAATATCCCGAACTCATTTACGACGGACCTTTTTCGGACGGACTTACAAAAAGGGAAATAAAAGGGTTAAAGGGAGAAGAGGTTTCCGAAAACGTAGCGAAGGAAAAGTTTATTGAAATTTTTAACGATATGGGTATAGAAGACGTAAAAAGCGACGGGCTTATAGAAGGGGAAATACCTTGTTATAATTTCGAAGGCGTTGTAGACGGCAACAGCCTTTACGGAGAGATTTCCTTAAAAGGCGGAAAACTTTTAATGTTCGCTTTTAGTGGAAGTTGTAAAGATGTTTTGTATAATCAAGAACAAGCGTTACAATCGGGCAATTCTTTTTTAGAAAGTTTGGGATTTTCCGATATGAAGGCGGTATGGATAAATCTTTCCAATAACGTTTATACTATAAACTTTGCGTATGAAAAAGAAAACGTGATAGTTTATTCGGACTTAGTTAAGGTTAGAGTGTGTGCCGAAACTAATACCGTTATAGGGTTAGAAGCGTCTTCTTATTATACCAATCATACCGAAAGAAATATAGAGAGTGCAACAATTTCCAAAACGGAAGCACAAAGTAAAGTGTCTTCTAATATAAATATAGAAGAGAGTAGAATCGTAATAATTCCGTTTGGGGAAAGTTCGGAAAAACTCTGTTATGAATTTTACGGAAAAGCAGAAGAGTCCACTTATTACGTTTATATAGACGCCGTTACCGGTAGACAAATAGAAATGTTTAAGGTTATAGATTCTACCGAAGGTATGCTTTTAATGTAAAAGCGTTATATTAAAATTTAAGTAAGTTTGTTGAAACCGAAAAAATAAAAAGCACGAGTTTGTCGCAATTCCCTACGGGAAGAGCGACTAAATCGTGCTTTTTGTTGTATAACGAAATGTTTATTTTTTGTTTATTATCGCTTTTACTATAATAACGACTACAATTATAAGTCCCATAACGCAAAGCGGAGAGTAAGGCTGTTTTATAAAATCATAAAAAACGTTTAAAAGAAGTGGCATAATAATACCTCGTATTTTAAAAGGTTATATAACTTTATTTAATAACTTATAATAAAGCGATGGATATAGAACAGTATATTATTAAAGATAATGCGTCGACTATGGTAGTTATGAAAGGACTTGCGACGACTGCGGGGTCTAGCCTGCATTTTTTTGCGATTAAGGGAAGTATACACCCTACGATTTTTGCCATTACTATAGTTAAAAATAAAACAGAAGAAACAATGAGTGCAACTTTTACCGAGATATCGTTATATAAACTGTCTATAAGTATGAGTTTTAAAAAGCACACTAACGAAACGGTTAAAGCCAAAAGTAGAGCAACTCTTATTTCTTTCCACAGGATTTTAAATATATCTTTAAACTGTACGTCGCCGAGAGCCAAAGAACGGATAACGGTAACGGAAGATTGACCGCCTGCGTTTCCCGCCGTATCCATAAGCATAGGAACGAAGGCGTATAAAACTCCGCCCGCTAAAACGGAAAGTTTTGCTTCGTAACCGGATAAAATCAAGGAAGTAAAGGTTGCCGAAATCATAAGTAAAAGTAACCACGGCACACGAATTCTCCATATATCCCAAATGCTTTGTTTTAAGTATTCCTTTTCGGTAGGTAAAATAGCCGCCATCTTTTGGATATCTTCGGTAGCCTCTTCCTGTAAGACGTCTACTGCGTCGTCGACGGTAACGATACCGACAAGACACCCTTCGGTATCTATAACGGGAAGGGCTAAATAATCGTACTTTGAAAATTTCATTGCCACTTGTTCCTTGTCTTCCAAAGTTTGAGCGGTGATTACGTTTTCGTCCATAATATTTTCAATGAGGTCTTTTTTATCCGCTAAAAGCAAATCTTTTACCGATAAAACGCCTATTAAAATTTTCTTTTTATTAGTAACGTAACAAGTGTAAATACTTTCCTTGTTAAGCCCTGTTTGTCTTATTTTATCAAAGGCTTGGTCTACCGTCATAGTGGGGGAAAGTGCTATGAATTCAGGCGTCATAAGAGAACCCGCAGAGTCATCGGGATATTCTAAAAGTTCGTTTATTTGTTTTCTGTTTTCGGGGTCGGAGTTTAATAAAATTCTCTTAACGACGTTAGCGGGCATTTCTTCTATTATATCTACGGTATCGTCTAAAAACATATCGTCTACGACCGCTTTAAGTTCCTTATCGGTAAAGGAACGTATAAGCGTTTCTTGGGTATCGGAATCTATTTCGACAAAAACGTCAGACGCTAATTCTTTGGGTAAAAGTCTAAAAAACCTAATTTGTTCTTTATCGTCTAAACGTTCTTCCATAAAAAGGGCGATATCGGCAGGTTCCATATCGAGTAAAAGAATTCTTAAATCCGCAAATTTTCTGTCTTCGAAAAAAGAAGACAATTTATCAAACACTATTTCCATTTCTTCAAGCATATAAAACCTCCAAAACAATAAAAAAACCGCCGAAATAATCCGACGGGTAAATACAAATAAAATCGCCTTAAAACAAGGAAAAAATCAACCATACTGGCTTTAGCACCGTAGGGCGTGTAACTGCGTTGGATTATGCCTTGTTTTCGACATAGTCTGTTGAAACCTACAAAAGAGTGTCTCCACTTTTTTGCGGTAGCAGTCCGTATCCCTATGGTAGCCTTACCTACCGGACTTATTAAGTTTATAATAAAATTTTACTATGAATTTTTTATAATGTCAACAATATTATAAGGGGTAAAAAAATTTTTTCTTCTTTAATCGGGAGTATCTTCTCCGTCCACCTTAACGTCGTAGAAAATAGACTTGTTTATATTTCTTATAGCCAATATAAAATCGTCGTAATATTCGGGCGATATGACTATAACGGTGTATTTTGCGTCTTTAAAATATATCACGAGTTTATCGCTTTTTTTGAAGTGAGTGATTTCTACTATGTTTGAAATTTCAATCTTGCTTCTTATAAATCCGAAATAAGCGTAAAGATATTTTTCTTCTATCACGTATTTCCCGTAAAGCATAACGCTTATAACCAAAACCACTAAGAACAGATTGATTAAAATAAGTATGGAATAAAGTATTATTTTACTAACGTAAAAAACGTATTGAGTAAGATTAAAAACATTCCATAAAAGCCCTGCTCCGCATAGAAGGAGTATTAAAACGAGTAGCACCCAAACGGTTGTAGAATATTTAAAATTAAATTTTTTCATAATTATATTCTAATATTAAAACGAACAAAAATCAACCTGATTTTTGAAATTTACGGTCGAAATTTTAGACAAAAATCATAAAAAGGCTTCTATCAAATTTTTTACCGTTAAAACTAACAGAATAACAGCCCCTGCCCACTCGGCGTATTTTGCTAAAAGTTTTCCCAAAGATTTCCCTATAAAGAGGGCAAAAGCGACTATTATAAAAGTAATTATTCCGACTATTCCGGACGCTATGAATACCGAAAATTCGAGTTCTATCGCAAACGTTACGCCGATAAAGAGAGCGTCTATACTAGTTGCGATTCCCTGAATGAACAGCGTAAAAAAAGTAAATTTCCCGTTACTTTCTTTTTGTTCTTCACTTTGACTTTTTAAGTTGTCTATCACTATTTTAAGCCCTAAAACGAAAAATATTCCCGCCGTTAAAAATTTAGAAATAGACTTTAACGAGTCGGAAAACAAAGAACCTATGTAAAACCCTATTATAGGCATTAAAAATTGAAACAGGGCAAAAGTTATGGGCATAGCCCACTCTTTTTTTAAGTTCAAGTCTTTTTTGTAAGTGGTACAGTTTGCGATTGTTAACGCAAATGCGTCCATCGCAAGAGTTATACCGATTAAAATTATTTCAAATATTGTCATTTCCATAAGTATATAAAATTATATTGCAATTGTCAAAAGAAAATGATAAAATATAATAAAAGAATATGATAAAAATCACCGAAAAATGGGACGAACTTTTGAAAGATTTGTTCGAGTCCGAATCCTATAAAAAATTAAGAGAATTTTTGAAAACGGAATATTCTAAACATACCGTTTATCCTTCTATGTACGATATATTCAATTCTATGAAATATACCGATATAGACGATATAAAGGTAGTTTTAATAGGGCAAGACCCCTATCACGAAAAAGGTCAAGCGATGGGGCTTTCCTTTTCCGTTCCTGACGGGATAGAAAAACCCCCGTCGTTAGTAAACATATATAAAGAGATAAGTGAAGAAACGGGCGAAAAACTACCGATTAGCGGAAATCTTATCGGTTGGGCAAAGCAAGGGGTTTTACTACTTAACACCGTTTTAACGGTAAGAGAGCATCAAGCGAATTCTCATAAAGGTAAGGGCTGGGAAGAGTTTACCGACGGAATTATAAAGAAAATTTCCGACAAGAAATCCCACGTGGTATTTTTGTTGTGGGGAGCAAATGCTAGGAGTAAGAAATCGCTTATAGACGATAAAAAGCATTTGATATTAGAGTCCGCCCACCCTTCACCGCTTTCGGCGTATAACGGATTTTTCGGTTGCGGACATTTTAATAAAACCAACGAATATTTAAAAAGTTACGGGATAGACCCGATAAAATGGAGTGAATTATGAAATACGTAGTTATTTTGGGCGACGGAATGGCAGATTATCCCGTCGATAAATTAAACGGAAAAACACCGCTTGCGGTTGCTAAAAAACCTAATATAGACGCTTTAAGTAAAGTTTCCGAAGTCGGGCTTTGCAGAACTGTTTCTGAAGGTATGAAACCGGGTAGCGACGTTGCTAATCTTTCTGTTTTAGGATATAATCCCAAGGACTGTTATACGGGGCGTTCTCCGTTAGAGGCGGCGTCTATCGGGATAGAGTTAAAAGATTCTTTCGTTACCGCAAGGGCGAATTTAGTAACCTTGTCTAACGAAGAAAATTTTGAAGATAAAACCATGATAGATTATTCTTCGGGGGAGATATCTACAGAAGAAGCCAAGGTTTTGATAGAATATTTGGCACAACATTTAAATTCCGATAAATATAAACTTTATGCGGGAATAAGTTACCGCCATTGTTTCGTAATAGACGGCGGAAAAATTGCAGGCGACTTAACGCCCCCGCACGATATAACGGGAAAGCCCATTAAAGAACATTTACCGAAAAGTAAAGAAGGGCAAGTTTATCTTGAATTTATGAAAAAGTCGGTAGAATTGTTAAAAGACCACCCTATAAACTTAAAGAGAATAAAAGAAGGCAAAAACCCTGCCACTTCTCTTTGGTTTTGGGGAGAAGGTACTAAACCTAAACTTGAAAACTTTACCGAAAAATTCGGACTTAAAGGCGGTATGATTTCTGCGGTGGATTTACTTAAAGGGATAGGTAAACTTTCAGGTATGAAAGTTATAGAAGTTCCTTTTACTACGGGAAATTACGATACTAATTTTTTAGGAAAAGCAGAGGCTAGTATAAAAGCCTTGAAAGAAGGATTAGACTTTGTCTATATTCATATGGAAGCACCCGACGAGTGCGGACATCACGGAGATTTAGAACATAAAATATATTCCATAGAACAAATAGATGAAAAGGTTGTAAAACCCATAGTCGAAGAGTTGGGAAAAACGGGTGAAGATTTCAGAATTTTGATTTGTCCAGACCACCCGACTCCTATAAAAGTTATGACTCACGTTTCCGACCCCGTTCCTTATATGATTTACAGAAGCGATAAAAAGATAGATAGCGGAATAAGTTGTTATGACGAAGAAAACGCTAAAAAAACGGGAATATTCGTGCCTTACGGATACGAACTTATAAAAAGACTTACGGAATAAAAAGAATTAAAAAATATAGCGGGAGATTAAAATCTACCCGCTATATTTTATTTAAAGATTCTTTACGTCGGTGTTATTTAATGTTTTTAATGATTATCTCGCCGAGAACTTCTAAATTGTTGTCGGTATCATAGGCGGTTATTAAACAAGAGTAAAATTTTATTTCTTTGTTTTCGGTATCGATTATAGATTTTTCAACGGGTATTTCTATTATGTAACTTGCAAAATTATTTACGTTTGCTTTCTTTTCGTCGGGGGATAAAGTTCCTTTTATTTCGGTTTTATTTTGGTTGTTGTCAAAAGAATAGTAAATCTTATCGAGTTTTTTGCCACTCGTGTTTACGGAAAGTACTAAGTAAGTGTTTTCCGTATCTCCTTCTTTATCGGCTAAAACGTAATTTACCGATTTTTCGTTTACGAAAGTATAGGGTTTAACTTCGTACATTCCTACTTTGCTTACGGCACAGATAATCCAAATAACGCCTACTAAAATCGCCGCTAAAATTACAGCGGAAATTCCCGTAATAAGTTTTGCTTTTTTGTCCTGTTGTTGTTCTGCCATGTTTTACTCCTTTTGTGTTCGTTTTTTTCGACACATATTTTAATGGTCATATTATACTACTAAAATTTAGTAGTGTCAACTAAAAATTAGTAGTTTGTGACAAAATAACAGTATGGAATATGTGATAGGTAAAAAGATTAAAGAGTTAAGGAAAGAAAAGGGGATAACGCAAAAAGAGTTGGCGAAACTCGTTAATAAATCCGAAACGGGGGTGGCGAGTTGGGAACAAGGGTTATCAGAGCCTTGCGTTAACGATATAAGGCTACTTTGCAAGATATTTGAAGTGCCTTCGGACTATCTTTTGGGGCTTTCGAATTATTGAAGGTTTAATTTTCGGAAGAGATTTTTTTAATACACTCTCCGGTGATTGCGTCTTGAAACATCATAAAGTAGCCGTCGCCTTTTAGTTCGAAGACGGAAAGGGGAATAAAAGAGCAATAGCCTTTAAGTTCTTTTGGGGCAACGGAAGAATACTTTGCGGGAACGCCGTAGCAGATATATTTAGGATAGCCGTTTTCTTCGACTATTCCTGCGACGTAATATTTTTCTCCCGAATAATTTATTTTTGCCCATTTACTTTTGGGGAAAGCCCTTTCCAAGCACTCTTCGTGCGGGAATTTCAAAAATAAATCCGAAAGTTCTTGTTGAACTTCCTTATAATAGGGGCGAATTTCAGAAAAATTTTCTTTATTTTCGCAGGGTTTTACGGGCTGTTCGCTTTGTTGTATTTTGGAAATTTTTTCTTCTATATCTTTATCTAAATCGTAATAATTTTCTGTTGCAACCGCTTCGTCGTTATAAGAAGATAAATCTTGTGTTTTTTGGTCGTAAAAATAGTTTGCGACCGATTTTTTTAAATCGGTTAAATCGGATTGACAGTTTTCGGTTTTAGAAAAAGCAACGAGTACGGGGATACCGTCTTTAACGAAAAATATTCCGGAAGAAATTCCGCTTTTAACGTTAACGGCATTTTCTAACGTTTTATTAAACGAAAGGGGCTTTTTGCCTAGGGGAAAACGCAAGAGATTATTTTGGCTTTCTATAAACAAATAATACTCTCCGCCCCATACCGAAGCCACGTTAATAAGCGATAAAAAAATCGTGGAAAATCCGTTTTCCGTCTCTATCCTTAAAATTCCGCTGAGAGTTTTATTCTGCGAAGAATACCCTTCTTGAACTTGCTTTAATATCAAAACAGTTTTTTCAAAATCCATTTTATCCTCGAAAAAAATTATTATAAAACTTTATATAAATATATATGCTCTAAGAAAAAGAAAAATAAGAAAAAACAAATTAAATTGTCTAAAAACCGAATTTTTCCGTTTTATAAAATAATTTGCGGAAAATACTTTCAAAAAGGAATAAAATGCTTTTAATTCGTTTTACTTTTGACAAAATCAATGATATAATTAAAATGCGATAGATTGAGGATATTATTAAAAATGCCTTAATTTTTAAAAAAGAATCATATATTATTACATAAGGAGAAGTAAGATTATGACGACGAATAAAAAGGTTTTGGACTTTATTAACGAAACCAAAGAACTTTGTAATCCTTCCGAAATCGTTTGGATAGACGGAAGCGAAAAACAACTCGAACAACTTCGTAAACAGGCTGTTGAAGAGAAAATTTTGATTGAATTAAATCAGGAAAAACTTCCCGGTTGTTATCTTCACCGTACTTGCGTTAACGACGTAGCAAGGGTTGAGGGTAGAACGTTTATTTGTTCTAAGTGTAAGGAAGATTCTTCACCGATAAACAACTGGATGGAAACAAACGAAGCATTAACTATGTTAAAGGGTTTGTTTAAAGGGGTTATGACGGGAAGAAAGATGTACGTTATCCCTTATTCTATGGGTGCTGTCGGAAGTAAGTTCTCTAAAATCGGTATCGAACTTACCGATTCTATCTACGTCGTTTTGAATATGGCTATTATGACGAGAGTCGGGCAGAAAGTTTTAGACGCTTTAGGGGACGGAGATTTCATTAAAGGTTTACACTCTTATGCCGACCTTTTAGAAGAAAAGAGATATATTTGCCATTTCCCCGAAGAGGATATGATTGTATCCATTAACTCTAACTACGGCGGAAACGTTCTTTTGGGAAAGAAGTGCTTTGCATTAAGAATTGCTTCTTATCTCGGTAAAAAAGAAGGCTGGATGGCAGAACATATGCTTATATTAGGCGTTCAAAACCCGAAGGGAGAAATAAAATACGTTGCGGCTGCGTTTCCTTCCGCTTGCGGAAAGACCAACCTCGCAATGCTTATTCCACCCGAACTTTACAGAAAGAAAGGTTATAAGGTTTGGACGGTTGGCGACGATATCGCTTGGCTTAGAGTCGGCGAAGACGGAAGACTTTGGGCAGTAAACCCCGAAAACGGATTTTTCGGCGTTGCTCCCGGAACTAATATGAAGTCTAACCCCAACGCTTTGATGTCTACTAAGAAGAATACGATATTTACTAACGTTGCTTTAAATACCGACGATAACACCGTTTGGTGGGAAAAATTAACCGATAAAGCCCCCGAACACTTAATCGACTGGAAAGGTAATCCTTTTGTTGCCGGTCAAGTCGATGCTGACGGTAAGCCCATTAAAGCGGCTCACCCCAATTCGAGATTTACCGCTCCTACGGTAAATTGTCCTTGTCTTTCCGACCAGTTCGAAGCTCCTAACGGAGTTCCTATTTCCGCAATTATATTCGGCGGACGTCGTGCAAAAACCGCACCGCTCGTATATCAATCCAAAGACTGGAATAACGGCGTGTTCGTAGGTTCTATTATGGCAAGTGAAACTACCGCTGCTGCAACCGGAGCAGTCGGCGTTGTTCGTAGAGACCCCATGGCTATGAGACCTTTCGTCGGATACAATATGGGCGACTACTTTAAGCACTGGCTTGAAATGGGCGATAAGATTTCCAAAAAGCCTAAAATCTTCAACGTTAACTGGTTTAGAACCGACGATAACGGAAACTTCATTTGGCCGGGATTCGGTGATAATATGAGAGTATTAGACTGGATTTTAGACCGTTGCGAAGATAAGGTAGACGCAAGAGAATGCCCGTTAGGATATATTCCTTATGCAAAAGATATCAACGTTTCCGAACTTGAAGGCATTACCCAAGATACTATCGAAGATTTACTTTCTATCGATAAAGAAAACTGGAAGAAAGAAACCGAAGGTATCGAACAATTCTATAAAGAATTAGGCGATAGAGTTCCGAAAGAACTTTATAACCAACTCGATTCTTTGAAAAAGAATTTGAATAAGTAATAAAAAATAAAAGTTAAGCCCCCGCTTAAAAAACAAGCGGGGGCTTAACTTTTTTATATTTATACAATAAAAAAACAAAAAAAGTGAATAGAAATAAGTCGCCTTGGCAAAAATCGTATTATTAAAAGAATAAGGAGATTTTTTTATGGCTGATAATATGCTCACAACAAAAGAAGTAACGCTTTTATCGGACTTACTTATCTATGAAGAAAGTGCCTGTAAAAAAGCAAGATTGTATTCAAAGACTTTAACGGACAAAAAGTTAGCGGAAGCGTTTTTTAATATCGCTAACGCACACCAAAAGCGTTTCAATTCGCTTTTGAATTTATTGTAAGGAGGTAAAATATGAGTTACAAAACGGATATCACTTTAAATGAAAAAGATTCCCTTCAAGATATGCTTAATTTGGAAAAAGATATAGTTAAAGTTTATTCAACCGCTATGACCGAAGGGGCAAGTAAGGGTTTTAGAACTTTGATAAAATCAAACTGGGGAGAGTCTGTAGATACTCAAATGGACGTTTTCTTGCTTATGACCGAACAAGGCTATGCAAAAGTTCAATCGGCAAAGGAAACTATGATTTCACAAGAAAAAAATAAGTTTATGAAAATTAAAGGGGAGTTAAACTAAAAAAAAGCGTCTTGTGAATTACAAGACGCTTTTTCTATCCTTAATTTTTATTATTTTATCGGAGTGTCTTTTACGTCTTTTTCGGTCGTTGCACTCTTTTTAACGAAGTGTTTAACGATAAATAGCGAAGCTACCATAATCACTATGGATAACGGAAGCATTACGTACCAGTAAGGCACAAAACCTGCGATTATAAAGCATACTAAGGATATAACCGCAACGTAAATCGCATAGGGGAGTTGAGTGGAAACGTGATTTAAGTGTTCGCACTTCGCTCCTGCGGAAGACATAATGGTCGTATCGGAAATAGGAGAGCAGTGGTCTCCGCAAACCGCACCTGCGAGGCAAGCGGACATTCCAACTATAAGTAAAGGGTCTCCCGCTTTTGGGAACATAGCCGTAACGATAGGAATTAAAATTCCGAACGTTCCCCAAGAAGTTCCCGTTGCAAAAGCTAATATACAGGCAACAAGGAATATTATAGCAGGCAGTAAACTCATAAGACTTGATGTTGTACCGCTTACCAAGTTTCCAACGTAGAATGACGCACCTAATTCAGAGGTCATATTTTTAAGAGCTGTAGCAAAGGTCAATATAAATATTGCAGGAACCATTGCGATAAATCCTTTGGGAAGTGCTTCCATAGATTCTTTAAAGGTAACTACTTTTCTGATAGCCATATAAATAATGGTAGCAATTAAAGTTATAAGTCCGCCCCAAGGAAGAGAAATAGTTGCGTCGGTATTACCGAAAGCCCCTATAAAGTCTCCTTTAAAAGTTGTTTCTCCCCACCAGTCTGTTCCAAAAAATCCGCCGACGTAAAGGAGAGCGAATATACAGGTAATTAAAAGTATAACTATCGGGATAATCAAATCGAAAACTCTACCGTTAGAGCAAGGAATTTCGGAATCTTGTTTTACTTGTTTTCCCGAGAATAAATCGCCGTGTTGAGCGTTTATTTCGTGTTGTCTCATAGGACCGAAGTCAAACTTCATAAGTGTAATTCCCAAAACGAAGACTAAAGTCAATATGGAATAGAAGTTCATAGGTATTGCCACAACAAAAAGCGAAAACCCTTGTCCGTCCGCCACACATTGAGAAACAGCAGCCGCCCAAGAAGATATAGGTGTTATCATACATATAGGGGCTGACGTTGAGTGTATTAAGTAAGCGAGTTTAGAACGGCTTATTTTGTGTTTATCGGTAACCGGACGCATAACCGAACCTACCGTTAAACAGTTAAAGTAGTCGTCGATAAACATCAAAATCCCCAAAACGAAAGTGCAAAGACAAGCACCTGTTCTCGTTTTTACGTGGGCTTCTGCCCATTCGCCGAACGCCTTACTTCCGCCCGCTTTATTTATTAAGCATACCAAAATTCCGAGTTCGATTAAAAACACGAAAATTCCCGCAGTGTCAGAAACAGCTGAAATTAAACCTGTATTTATAATACCGTCAACAGTATTAAGGGGTTCGAAATTCGCCAACAAAATAGCCCCGGAAAGTATTCCTATAAAAAGCGACGAGAACACTTCTTTGGTTATTAATGCGAGTCCGATTGCAATAATAGGTGGAACTAAAGCCCAAATAGAACCCATACCACTGCCTTTGCCATTGCAAACGCCACATGTTTTTTTGTCGTTACCTGTACTGATTACACCTGTTCCTTCGCAAAACTTACATTTGCTAATAGTATGTATGGTGTCGGTTGCGGTGAGAACGATTAACGCACCCAATATAATTACTGACGCTACTATCAACGTAATCGCTTTTTTTGTAAAAAATTTTTTCTTTTCGTTTAACATTTCTTTCCCCTTTCCACAAACGAATAAGGTTATAAATTCAAAAAAATCACAGTACCATTAAATACCGTGATTTTATATTCGATATTCAATAACTCACCGCAAAAACTTATTTGCGACAGTTATAAAAGTATTTCCTTTGTACCTAGATGAACGAATTTCGGGATATCCGTTCTATTCGGCAATTCTTCCTTTACCACGTGGAATTTTAATCCCTTTCCCACGCTTATCATAAGAATTGCACCTCTATTTGATTTTTTTTTGTAACTAAAATATATACCTTTTTTTTAATATTGTCAATGACTTTATAAAAATTTATGCATTTTCTTGCTTTTTTTTCGTCTTTATTGTATAATAAGACAAAAATTAAGAAGGTTTTCGGACAACACTTCTAAAACAACCGAAAGAGCATAAAACCCCTTTCGGTTAAAGGGGCTTTTTTTATGTCTTTTAACAGTAAAAAAATAGCAAGAGCGGGAATTATAGCATCGCTTTACGTCGTTTTGTCTTTAATCGCTTTTCCAATAGCAAACGGGGCAATACAGTTTAGACCTTCCGAGGGGCTATGTCTTCTTCCGCTTTTATATTTTGAAAGTATCCCCGCACTTTTTATAGGCTGTATTATAACTAATCTCATTTTAGGCGGGGCGGTTTACGACGTACTTTTAGGTAGTCTTATCACTCTTTTATCGGCAATATGTACTTTTTTGTTTGGTAGAATAATAAAAAACCTACCCGTTAAAATTGCAGTGTCCGGACTATTTCCCGTATTACTTAACGCTTTTCTTTTACCCCTAATTTGGTTTTTATGCTACGGTAAATTACAGTTTATATATATAGTCCAAGTTGTAATTTTAATAATTTCCCAAAGCCTTTCGGTATACTTACTAGGAACTTTTCTTTACTTATTTTTAAATAAACGAAATAGATAGAAATGCTTTATGTGTTTTATGAAAATTTAAAAAGGAGTCGCAGTTTTTTGCGATTCCTTTTTGTTATAGAACGAATAATAGTATGAAAAAATTTAAAAAATTTTTCTTTCCAATAAAAAATCTGCAGACACATCAAAAAAATCGGCAAGTTTAATTATATAACTTGCTTTAGGTTCGTTTATACCTCTTTCCCAAAAGTCTATCGCTTTTTGGCTTACTCCCAAATTTTTAGCAAGTTCTTTTTGGGATAAATTTTTCTCTTTTCTTAATTCTTTAATAATGTTTCCAATCATAATTAAATATTTTAGAAGAAAACTTCTTAAATTTGTTGACAAAGAAGAAAACTTCTTGTATACTTACTATATAAGAAGAAAACTTCTTAAACAAAAGATAAATATGAAAATAGGGTTAGTGTTATCCGGAGGGATTGCTAAAGGAGCTTATCAAGCTGGATTTTTAAAAGCAATAGAAGAAAACATCGGGAGAGAAAATATTTCTGCCATATCTTGTGCTTCAATAGGTTTGTATAATGGTTATATGTTTTCAAAAAACGATACAGATTCTTTGATTTCTATGTGGAAAGATGTTCATTTCGATTCGGTTACGGACGTAATTTTTGATAACTGGTTTAAAGGTTATATGAAAGATATAACAAACCGAATAGTAACGAAAAATGATGTTTTGAATATTCCTATTTATGCACCTATTTGTTATTTGCCTTTTGTTCATATGGATTATTGCAAACTTTTCGGAAAATATTCGCCAAAATGGTATTCTTTTATGAGGGGAGCAGTTTCTTTTCCCGTAATTTCGGGAGGTATAAGAATTTTTAGGGGACAAATCGCTTTGGATGGTGGTGCAATGGACAATATCCCTATTAAACCGCTTATTCAAAACGAAAAACCTGACGTAATATTAGTTTTGCATTTTACTTCACGTTTTAGACCGAGAAAAATCTTTACTGATAGTGGAATACCTATATTAGATTACGATATATCGATAAGTAACAAATTTAAAAAATATTCTTTTGATTTTCACCACGATACCATAAATTCAATTTTGGACAGCGGATACGAATACGGGGTTGAAATTTGCAAAAATGTTTTTGATAAAACTTATTCTATAGAAGATATAGTGTCTGCAAGTAAAGAACAAAGCGAAAAAGAAGAGTTGATGCGTATAAACGGCAAGGAATTCGATTCTTGGATAATGCGACTTAACGATGTAACTTATCCTCTATCTAAACATTGCGGTAAAAACGTAAGAGATTTATCATTGAAAGAAAATAAACAAAAAATGGAGAATGTATATGTCTGTGAGAAAATGTAGTAAGTGCGGAATGCCTATCGGTAATTTGCGAGTTTGTCCTTCTTGCGGAGAAAAAGTTCAAGACGAATATTGTTCAATAGAAAATCAATCGAGAGATTTTGTTGAAAAAACAATGAAAAAAGAAGCCAAATTAAGAATGAACGGTTGGGATATAGGAATCATTGTTTTAGCAAATTTGTCATTGATTGCGGTTATTATAAACTTGATTTTGGGTGGAGAATTTATTTGCAGGTATCCAATACTAGGAATGTTTTTTATCTATTTTATGTGCTTTACTTGTGCTTCGAAATCTTTTTCAAAATTTGTGACGAGATTTAGAAACACAATATTTATATTAAATTGCATAGTTATAGTCTTTGCTATTATCATAAAACTTATAGCACCTCTTTCGAGTTTTTGGGATATAAATTTTTACGCTCCTATAAGTTTAATTTTTGCAAATACTTTATTAGTTTGTTTTTTGGCAGTAAAAAAAGTTTCTTTTACAAGTGTTTTATATTCAGTTTTGATTTTTTTATCGCAAAGTATTTCCCTGTTAATTATTTTACTAATAGGGATAACTAATCCGTCTGTAGCAAGTAGAATTCTTATAATATCTGCTTTTGGTGTTAACGTTCTTACCGTGGTTAATATGTTTTTATTGAAAAATATTAAGTTTAAACACCAAATTAACGAAAGGTTTAACTGGTGGGAGTAATCTCATCATAAAAATAACAAAGGAGAAGAAGTATGGCAAAATTTTGTAAGAAGTGTGGCAAAGAATTAGAAGACAGTGTTGTTTTCTGTCCGTATTGTGGCACTAATCAAGAAAGTGGGCAGACAGTATCAAATGCACAGCCTCAACAACAGGCATCACCTATTATTGTTAACGTTGAAAACAGCAATAACAATACGAATCAAAATGTTTCTCCCGAAGCGTTCGGTCGTAAAAGGGTTAACAAATGGGTGGCGTTTTTATTGTGTTGGTTCTTGGGTTTTTTAGGTGCTCACAAATTTTATGAGGGCAGGATAGGTATGGGAATAGTTTACATATTCACTTGCGGACTTTTCGGTATCGGTGCTTTCATTGACTTTTGGGCAATTCTGTTTAAGCCAAATCCTTATTACGTGTAATTAAGGAAAAAAATAAAAGCGACTTTCAAGTCGCTTTTATTTTTTAGTCGATACTCTTAAACGGGTTGTATACTGCCCAATAAAATATCATCCATAACGCCGCTATTCCGACGAGAGAATATATTATTCTGGAAACAACCGCTCCGGTTCCGCTTCCGAAGATAAACGCAACGAGATTAAAGTCGAATACGCCTACCATAAACCATACGAGAGCCCCGATAAGTACGAGTAAAAATGATATTATCGTAGTTATTTTCATATCTTCCTCCGCTATTTATTATGTACCAAAGCAAGATTTTTATACTACACCAAGGCGTTTTCCAAAACTAATTTATCAAAAGTTACTTTTTCCATAAAATCGTCTTGTATGAACTTTACGGTATTATATTTAGCATAGTTAAACAAATGTGTTTTTATTAAGACGGGTGTGGATATATCTAACGTAGAACAAATTTCCCTTAAATGTTCGAAAAATTCGCTGTAATCCATAGTTCCTTCCTTTTCGAACACCGTTTGTCTTTCTATTTTACCGTCTTTTATTACTTTTGCCCAAATTCTTATCATTTTATTACCTTAAAAGTATTCTATCATAAAGATTACATAAAAGCAACTTTTGATTGACAAAACGTTCTTAAAAGTATACAATATAAAATAATATTTATAATGGGAATTGTTTATAATAAACGTTCACGGAGAATATATGGATAAAATAGAAAATCAAATCATTAAACTTTTAGAAGAAAACGCAAGGTATTCTTATCAAGATATGGCAAAGATTATAGGGACTGACGAAAACACGGTGGAACATGCCGTAAAAGCACTTGAAAAAGACGGCGTTATCGTAAAGTACGCTACTATTTTTAACAGCGAATCTATGGGCGTTAAAACCGTTCAGGCTTTAATAGAAGTTAAAGTCGCTCCGCAAAAATTAAAAGGATTCGATTCTTACGCAGAAGAAATTTATACTTTTAGCGAGGTTAAAAGTTTATATTTAATGAGCGGTGGCTTTGACCTCGCTATATTCGTCGAGGGAAAGGATATAACCGATATCGCAAAATTCGTTTCGGAAAAACTTTCCGTAATTGACGGTATAACCAGCGTTCAAACACATTTTATTCTTAAAAAATATAAAATAGAAGGTCAAATTACCAAACCTTCCGAAGACGGAACAAGAGAACTTATACAAGCATGAGAGATTTCGTAGGCAAAAAAGCCAAAAATTTAAAACCGTCGGGAATAAGAAAATTCTTCGACATCGTCGCCGAAAGTAAAGACGTTTTGTCTTTGGGTGTCGGCGAACCCGATTTCATTACGCCTTGGCATATCAGGGACGCAGGCATTTCCGCACTTAAAAAAGGGTATACACAGTATACTTCTAACAAGGGTCTTTTGGAATTAAGAAAGGAAATCTCTTCCTATCTACTCTCTAGATTTAACGTGGATTTTTCCTACGACGATATAGTTATAACTTTGGGGGCTTCGGAGGCTATCGATATTACTTTAAGGGCAATAATCGACGAGGGCGACGAGATTTTAATCCCCGACCCCAGTTACGTCTCTTACGGACCTTGCGTTACTTTATCCGGTGGCGTTCCCGTTTCTATTCCTTGCTCAGGAGAAAACGGATTTAAACTTACTCCCGAAGTTTTGGAAAAAGTTATAACCCCTAAAACAAAAGCGATTATTTTCCCTTATCCGAACAACCCTACTGGCGGAACGATGGAAAAAGAATACATACAAAAAATTATCCCCGTTATTTTAAAGCACGATTTACTGGTTATTTCTGACGAGATTTACGCAGAACTTACCTACGGAAAAAAACATTGTTCCATAGCGTCTTTTAAAGAACTTAAAGACAGGGTGGTCTTGATAAGCGGATTTTCCAAGGCTTTCGCTATGACGGGTTGGAGAATAGGTTACGTTTGTGCTTCTACCGAAATTTTAAAAGCACTTTTGAAAATTCATCAATATTCCGCTATCTGTGCTCCTATCTTTTCTCAGTACGCTGCGTTAAGCGGTTTGAAACAAGGGAAAATAGACGAATTCTCTTCCGTTGAAGAAATGAAGGCGGAATACGATAAAAGAAGAAAATTTATGTTTAAAACTTTTACCGATATGGGGCTTAGTTGCTTTGAACCGAAAGGCTCTTTTTACATATTCCCAAGCGTTAAAAGTACGGGTATGACGGGCGAAGAATTCGCTACCCTTCTATTAAAAACCAAAAAAGTTGCAGTAGTTCCGGGGGACGCTTTCGGTGAATTCGGAAAATATTATATAAGGTGTTCTTACGCCTATTCTATGAAGACCTTGGTGGAAACTACTAATAAAATTTCGGAATTTATAAAAGAATTAAAAGACAAAAACGGTAAAATTTAATTATGGACAAGATTAAAAACTTTCTACAATCTTATTGGATTCCTCCTATCCTTTTCCTTTTGGGGATTTTTTCCTATTGTTTGGAACTAGTAGGGGTTAACGGTGCTAATAAAATTTACACTTACGTTCTATCCTTGTCCTTTTCTTGCATACTTTTATTATGTAAAGACGTAAAGAATATTTTTTGCCCCTTCTTTTTCGTTCCCTTTGCTATAAACAGCATAAGAGAAAACGGTATGGAAGTGGGTACTGAACTTTACGGATATATAATTTGTATAGCAATAGCCGTTTTCACTATAATATTCTTTACCGTTAGAAATTTAATACGCAATAAAAAAGATAAAACCTTTACGAAGGGCAAAATGTTTTTTCCCTTACTCGTTGCGGACGTTGCTTTTTGTTTAGGTGGGGTGATAGGTAATTTCCACCTTCTTACCTTCGCCGTTATAGTAGGACTTTCTCTCGCTACTTATTTCTTTTATTGGACGGCTATAAACTTTACCGAAAACTTTAAACATTATTTATATTATTTACTTTTCGTCGGTGCAATTTATTTATCGGTAAAAATAATATTTAATTTTATTTTCGACAGCAGGTCTATTTGGATAGGTGCTCAAAACATCAACGTTGCTTCCTTATACGTTTTACTCGGAATAATAGGGGGCTTTGGACTAGGCTATAAAACGGACAAGGATTGGATATATTTTGCGTTTTCGGTGTTTTTTACTGCGATAATAGTTATCAGCGTTTGTAGACTTATAATGTTACTTACCGCTATTACTATGGTTGTCTTATTTATCCTTTACATGACGCATTCTAAAAATAAATTGAAATTTTTATGGATAATAACCTTAGGGGTTTTAATTTTCTGCATAATATTTATAGTGTTCAATGAATATATGTGGGAAAACGTCGTAAGTATTTTTACCGGCAAATTTAAAAATATGGGCGGAACGAAAGAAAATAAATTGCTAAACGGAAGAGACTATGATTGGTTTATAAATAAGTTCCGTGAAAACCCCGTTTTCGGTTTTGGGTTTTACAGTGAAAACTTAAACGATTTACCAAAGGACGGAACACAAGTATTGTTAGCACATAACACTATAATTCAGTGGATATCTTCCTTAGGAATCGTAGGCTCGGTACTTATGTTGTATTTTTATTTCGGAAAATACAGTATTGTGTTCAAGGGATTAAAATTTAAAAGATTTGCTATAATTTTAATGATTGTAATTATTGAACTAAGCGGAATTACCGACCAAGCGGCAACGATGGACTTATTTATATACGTTATGACCATAGTTTTGGTGGGTACGATAGAACAAGAAAAATTACAGGGAAATAAATGAAAGATATAAAAATTTTAGAATTTATAGATACGTATTATCCCACGGTAGACGGAGCGATAAACGTTGCTAATTTTTATACTGAAAAGTTAAACGAGAGAGCGGAAGCCAAAATAGTTGTTCCAAAGGCTTCTAAAAGGCAGAAATATCAGGATAATAAGCCTTTTGAAGTTATAAGGTGTCTATCGATGCCTGCACCGGAGGGGTATAGGAACGGGCTTCCTTTTTTGGATTGTAAATTCAAAAAGAAGATAAAATCGGAAGACGTAGATATAATTCATACGCATTCTCCGTTTTTAATGGGAAGATTCGCCTTAAAAACGGCAAAGAAGAAAAAAATTCCGATAGTAGCGACTTTGCATACGCAGTATCATAGAGATTTTGAAAGGACGTTAAAGGGATTTAAGCCTTTTGTAAAATTTATGATGCATTTTATAATGAAGACTTTTAATAACGTCGATAGCGTGTGGACGGTGAGCGAAGCGTCTTGCAATATTTTACGTTCTTACGGGTATAAGGGGAATATAGAAGTAGTTAGAAACGCTACCGATATGGTTTATCCTAAAAACGATAAAGAACTTATAAAAAAAGTAAACGGACTTCATAATTTAGAAGGTCAGAAGAACGTATTTATTTTTGTCGGAAGGCTTGCGTGGTATAAAAATCTTAAAATCATTATAGACGGATTAAAGATATTAAAGGATAAAAATAAAGATTTTAAGATGCTTTTTGTCGGCGGTGGGTTTGATGAAAAGGAAGTAAAGGAATACGTATTAAAAAAGGGACTTGAAAACGATTGTATATTTACGGGTAACGTGTCCGATAAAGAACTTATACAGGGCTATTATTTAAGGAGTGATTTAATGGTGTTTCCGTCGACTTTCGATATGGCGACGGTAACTAAGGAAGAGGCTTCCGTGCATAAAAAGGCGGTGCTTGCGGTAAAAGGTTCTTGTACTGCGGAAGAGATTAAAGACGGTTATAACGGATTTTTATGTGAAGAAAACGCCCAAAGTCTTGCGGAGAAATTAGAACGAATAATGGGTACGGACTTAATGAAAATCGCAGGCGAAAACGCTTGTAAAACTCTTTATAGGAACTGGGATATGGTTGCCGACGAAGTAATGGAAAAATATAAAAAGATAATAAAAGAATATAAAGAAAAAAATAAATAATTCCTTAATTTCAAAGTCG
>JAZLMI010000022.1:0-19465 GCA_045598545.1 Christensenellaceae bacterium
ATGCTTTTATCTTCCGACGTTAAAGCGGAAGAGATAAAATCAGAAGCCGTTGATTCTTTTAAGAGAGAGAAAAAACTTGCCCGTTTAAGAACGGATAAAGAACTTGATAAAATTTTTTTTGAAGAAATAGAAAAAGGTGAAAAATCTGCCTTAAAGATTAAAAAAGACGCTTCTTTAAAAGTAGATAAAGCGGTTGATTTTATTGTTAATGAAATAATCGGAAAATAAAAAACAGTTAAGGCGAATATATAATGGCTATTGTTGAAATGTCTAAAATAAAACTTATCGGGTTAAATTCCGACAAGCAAAATATTTTGAACGTTCTTCATAAAACGGGGAGTGTTGAACTTAGGGCAACAGAAGAGATTGCCGATACTTTCCGTTTGCCTGAAAATACCGTAAAGTCTGAGTTTACGTTAAAACACGATAGGGTTGTTAAAGCAATAGACTTTATTTCTTCCGTGCTTGTTAAAGATAAAGACAGCGATAAAGAGTTTATTAAGAACTTTTTTGTTTCTTATGATGAATTTATGTCTATAAGTTCAAAAGAAAAAGAAGTTATAAAAACGGTAGAAGACGTTGAAAACTATACTAAAATTCTTGCCGATAATAAATCCTTAAAAATAAAATATCAAAATTTACTGAACCAACTGCTTCCGTATAGCGGTATAGATGAAAAATTTTCTTTCTTTCAAGATACCAAAGAAGTTCAAGTATTTATGGGAACGGTTAAAAACGACGGGTTATATGCTTTAAAGGAAAAAATAAAAGATTTTTCGTTTACGGACGCTTTTGAACTTTCAAAGAAAGAATTATCGGTAATATTAGTCGTTTCGGCTAACGAAGAAAGTTTAGAAGTTTCTAAAATCTTGGGCGAATGCGGTTTTAATAAATGTCCGTTTTTTAGCGATTGCACTCCTAATGAGGAAATCTTAAAGACTCAAAACGAAATAAAAAATTTAGAAATTAGAGATAACGAAATTTTAAATTCGGTAAAGAATTTATCTAAAAAACTTAAAACTTTGAAAGTTTATGCCGATTATTGCAAATTCTTAATAGATAAATTCGTTGCCGAAGAAAATTTCGAAAATACCGAAAGCACTTTCGTTTTGAACGGGTATTTTCCGAAAGATAGAGAAGAAGAAATAAAATCGGCAATAAACGGCGTGTCAAGTGCGGTGTTTATGGAAATTTCCGTTCCCGATAAAAACGATAATCCGCCTACTTTAACCAAAAACGGTAAACTCGTTTCACAAACGGAGTTTGTTACCGATATGTATTCTGCTCCCGATTATAGAGAGAAAGACCCAAATAGAGTAGTATTCTTTTTCTTTATGTTGTTTATGGGACTGATTATGGCAGACATAGGCTACGGCGTTATTATGACGGTTTTAGGGCTTATATTGGCTTCTAAAATAAAAGTCAATAACGGCACTAAAAAATTATGGAACGTTATTGCTATAGGCGGAGTATTTACAGTTGTTTTCGGAATACTGTTTAATTCGCTTTTCGGATTTTCCGTTCTTCCCGTTAATATTCTTCCGAGTCCCGTTCCCAGCGGACACGGTAACGACGACCTTATGACTGTACTTTTACTTTGCTTATTGTTGGGCGTAATACAAATAGCCGTTGGCTACTTTATGAAAGCCTTAAATAACTTTAAAAATAAAGATATAGTCGGCGGTATTTTGGACGGGCTTATATGGGTTTTGTTCTTCGTGGGTTTCATATTTGCCGTATTTAATTTTATATTAGATTATTTAATGTCCGAAACTTTCGTAATGGATAAATCTTTAAGAACGGTTTTCGACAGTTTAAAAATGCCCGGTATTTATATCCTTTTGATTTCTCTGTTTATTGCGGTTATTACTGCGGGAAGAAAGGAAAAGGGATTCGGAAAATTTACAAAAGGTTTCGGGGCTTTATACGGGCTTATAAGTATAATGAGCGATATCCTTTCTTATGCACGGCTTTTCGGATTGATGCTTTCGGGTATGATTATCGCACAAACCTTTAACGATATCGGCACGGGAATTATGGCTTCCGGCGGAATCGCTTACGTATTCGGTGCTTTGGTTATGATTTTAGGACACGCTTTCAATATCGCAATGGGAGTTTTAGGTGCTTATATACACGATTCCAGATTGCAATATATAGAATTTTTCGGTAAGTTTTATACGGGCGAAGGGAATAAATTTACCCCCTTCGGTTCGGAAACGAAATATATTTATTTAGTTAAGTAAAATATCAAAAAGGAGATTTTTGTTATGAATGATGTTTTAGGCTATTTGGGACTCGCACTTTGTGCGGGATTATGCGGTATCGGTTCGGCAATAGGGCTTTATTTTACAGGCTCTGCGGCATCCGGAGTACTTGCGGAAGATTCAAAAAAGTTCAGTAAAGTTCTTATTTTGGTCGTTCTTCCCGCAACTCAAGGTATTTACGGCTTTGTTTTCGCTATTATCGGTATGGGTTCTATTGGAGCTTTACCCGGCTCTCAAATTTTAATTGCGTCTTTACCTTTAATGTTTACGGGATTTATTTCCGCAATATTCCAAGGTAAAACTGCTGTCGGCGGAATTTACGCCATTGCAAAAGACGAAGGCTTATCGGGAAAACTTATACTTTTCCCCGCAATGGTTGAAACTTACGCCATTTTGGGACTCGTAGTTTCTATTCTTTTGTTGGCGTAGTATGGAAGGAACGGAAGCGATAATCCAAAAAATTATTTTGGATGCCGAAAATAAAGCCGAAGACTGTTTAAAAACTGCGAAAACTTCTGCCGATAATAAAATAAAAGAGGCAGAATCTTGGGCGGAACAATATTTGAAAGCACAACGTGAACTTTTAGAGAAAGAAAAAGAAGAGATGCTTTCAAGAAAAATGATTAACGCTAAACTCGAAATAAAAAAGGCAGAACTTAAATCTAAACAAGAAGTTGTTTCGGAGTCTTTTTTGAAAGCTTACGGGGTTTTGTGTGCTATGCCTAAGCCAAAATACCTTTCTTTTGTTAAAAGTTTGATAGAGAATAATGCCGATATCGGAGATAAGATAGTTTTATCTAAAGACGGGGTATTAAAAGACAGTGATTTTGATTCCGAGTTTTTAAAAGTCAAATCTCTTTCTATAAAAAAGGAAAAGGGAGATTTTATCGGCGGAGTTATATTGGAAGGGAAATGCTCTGATAAAGACCTTACTTTTAACTCCATAGTTGAAGATAAAAAAGACACTTTAATTAAAAAAGTTGCAGAAATATTGTTTTAAGGTAATTTATGGCAAACGTTTTTTATTCTAACGCAATGGCAAAGTCTTTGGAGAATAACCTTTTGGGAAAAGAAAGACTCTGCCGTATGGTCGAAACTAATAATCCCGAAGAGGCGTTTAAAATTCTTTCGGAAGTTAATTTCGGTTCTGGCGTTGAACTTAAAGATTATTCGGAATACGAAAAGGCTATAAGCGAAGAAAAATCCTCGCTATATCTTTTCGTACGCCAAAATTGTCCTTCTGAAATATTTAAAAAATTTTTGCTACTGAAAAACGATTTTCATAATGCCGAAGTTTTTATTAAGTGTAAGCACTTAAAAATAGACGGCGAAGCGATGACCACGCATACCGGACTTATAGATAAGGAACTGTTGAGAGATAAAATTATGAAGGATGATTATAAATATATTTATCCTTCGTTAAAAAAAGCACTTTCAAGTATAGATTCCGACTTCGTGTTTAAAAGGGCAACGGGAAAACTTGTTAATTTAAAAATCGAAAAGGCATATTTTGACGAATTATATTTAATTGCAAAGCAAGATAAGTACTTGCTTGATATATATTCGGTTAAAGCGGATTCCGCTAACCTTTCTTTGGCATTAAGAGGTAAGAATTTTCCTTTTTATAAAGAGTTCTTTGCACTAGGCGGAGAGATATCCATAGAAGAATTAAAATGTTTGTCTTTAAATAACGTAGAATCGGTTAAAGATAAATTTGTTTATTCAAAGAGAAAAGATATGGTAAATTTCGCACTGTCAGGTGTTTCTGAAAACAAACCTCTTTCTGAATTTGAAAAATATTCCGAAGAGTACGCCTTAAAATCATTGTTAAAATATAAGTATGAATTAACGGGAATACTTCCTTTTATAACATATTGTTATTATAAATTGGCGGAATTACGTAACGTTAGAATTATAATGTCAGGGCTTATAGACGGGATAGATAAAGAAGAGATAAAAAATATGATGAGGATTTCTTATGCAGGGTAAAATGGCTATAATAGGCGATGGCGACAGTATTCTTGCGTTTAAATCTGTCGGCATAGAAGCGTTCAGCGTCGTTAATCACGAAGAGGCGGAAAAATTAATTAAAACGCTTGCAAAAGACTATAAAATAATATTTATTACGGAACGTTTGGCAAAAGAATCGGATGAAACGATTAAAAAATACGCAGAAACTCCTTACCCAATAATATTGCCCGTTCCCGACAAAAAGGGAAGCGACGGTTACGGTATGGAAAATCTTAAACGTGCTATGGATAAAGCACTTGGCGTAGATATATTGTTTAACGGTAAAGATTGATTAGGAGATATTATGAACGGTAAAATAGTAAAAGTTTCAGGACCTTTAATTGTCGCCGAGAATATGGCGGACAGTAAAATGTTCGACGTTGTAAAAGTCGGTGATAAGAAACTTATAGGTGAAATAATAGAACTTAGAAACGATAAAGCGTCTATTCAGGTTTACGAAGAAACGAGCGGATTAGGTGTAGGAGATATAGTGGAATCTACGTTTTCTCCGTTATCCGTGGAACTTGCTCCGGGTTTAATAGAAGGGATTTTCGACGGAATAGAAAGACCTCTAAAAACGGTTTACGAAAAGTACGGCGATAGAATAAGCCGTGGTATAAACGTAACCAATTTAGACCATAAGAAAAAATGGAAATTCGAAGCAACAGTTAAAGTGGGAGATTTTGTTGAAACAGGGGACGTTTTGGGTACTGTTCAAGAAACTTCCATTATCGTTCATAAAATAATGATTCCTTTCGGAATAAAGGGAAAAATAAAGTTTATAAAATCGGGAAATTTTAATATAGAAGAAACTGTCGCCGTAGTATCGACCGAAAGTGGGGATAAAGATATATGTATGCTTCAAAAATGGCCGGTAAGAAAAGGTAGACCGTATAAAGAGAAAATGTCGCCTTATTATCCTATGGTAACTGGGCAAAGGGTAATAGATACTTTGTTCCCCATAGCAAAAGGTGGCGTCGCTGCTGTTCCTGGACCTTTCGGAAGCGGAAAAACGGTAGTTCAGCATCAACTCGCTAAATGGGCTGACGCAGATATAATAGTTTATATAGGTTGCGGAGAACGTGGCAACGAAATGACTGACGTTTTAAACGAATTCCCCGAACTTAAAGACCCGAAGTCGGGTGAACCTTTAATGAAGAGGACGGTTTTAATAGCCAACACTTCGGATATGCCTGTTGCGGCAAGAGAAGCGTCTATTTATACGGGAATAACTATTGCCGAATATTTCAGAGATATGGGATACTCCGTTGCTATAATGGCAGATTCGACTTCCCGTTGGGCGGAAGCACTTAGAGAAATGAGCGGGCGTTTGGAAGAAATGCCCGGCGAAGAAGGGTATCCTGCATATTTGTCGTCAAGACTCGCCGAATTTTACGAAAGAGCAGGTATGGTTAAAACGTTAAGTAAAGAAGATAGAGTCGGGTCTATTACCGCAATCGGTGCGGTTTCACCACAAGGCGGAGATTTATCAGAACCCGTTTCACAGGCAACTTTAAGAATAGTAAAAGTGTTCTGGGGACTTTCTTCCGCACTCGCTTATAAGCGTCATTTCCCTGCAATAGATTGGCTTATAAGTTATTCTTTGTATGCCGATAGACTTGCAGATTGGTATAACGATAATATTTCGGCGGATTTTTCCAGACTTCGTTCTTTTGTCGCAAGTATTTTGCAAGAAGAATCCGAACTCGACGAAATAGTAAGATTAGTAGGTGCGGACGCACTTTCTTATAAGGATAGACTTACTATGGAAACGGCAAAGTCTATAAGAGAAGACTTTTTACATCAAAATGCTTTCCACGAGATAGATACTTATTCTTCTCTTGAAAAACAGTATAAAATGCTGAAAATAATTTACGATTATTATAGACTTGGAGTAGAAGCACTTAGTAAAGACGTTGATATTTCGGAGATATTCAACCTACCTGCAAGAGATAAGATAGGCAGGGTGAAATATATAGCAGAGAAAGATATTATAGAATTAGATAAGGTTGATAAAGAAATTTGCGACGGATTAAAATCTCTTATTAACGGAGGCGACAATGTTTAAGGAATATAAGACAATTAAAGAAGTCGTAGGTCCTATTATGCTTGTTGAAGGCGTTGAGGGCGTAAAGTATAACGAACTTGTAGAGATAAAGCAGTCAAACGGCGAAATAAGAAGAGGAAAAGTTTTGGAGGTTAACGGAGATAAAGCGTTAGTCCAGCTTTTCGAGAGTGCTCAAGGGTTACAAATAGCGACTTCTAAGGCTAAATTTTTGGGGCATAGCCAAGAGTTAGGAGTTTCCGAAGATATGCTGGGAAGGGTTTTTGACGGTATGGGGAATCCCAAAGACGGCGGAGCCCCCATTATCCCCGAAAAGAAAATGGATATAAACGGAGAACCTATAAACCCTGCGGCAAGAGACTATCCTAATGAATTTATTCAAACCGGAATTTCTGCTATCGACGGATTAAATACTTTGGTAAGAGGTCAAAAGTTACCTGTGTTTTCTATGTCAGGGCTTCCGCACGCCGAACTTGCCGCTCAAATCGCAAGGCAAGCAAAAGTTTTAAAGTCCGAAGAAAAATTCGCCGTTGTTTTTGCGGCGGTAGGTATCACTTATGAAGAGGCGGAATATTTTATTCAAGACTTTAAGAAAACCGGTGCTATTGAAAGGACGGTGCTTTTTGTAAATCTTGCAAACGACCCTGCAATAGAACGTATAGCGACTCCTCGTATGGCACTTACTTGTGCCGAATATTTGGCGTACGATTTGGGTATGCACGTTTTGGTTATTATTACCGATATAACTAATTACTGCGAAGCATTAAGAGAAGTTTCGGCGGCAAGAAAAGAAGTGCCGGGAAGACGTGGGTATCCGGGATACTTATATACCGACCTTTCCACTATGTACGAAAGGGCAGGTAGAATAAAGGGTAAGAAGGGTTCTATAACTCAAATACCTATTTTAACAATGCCGGAAGACGATAAAACGCATCCTATTCCCGACCTTACGGGATATATTACCGAAGGGCAAATAATTTTGTCGAGAGAACTTTATAAAAAAGGAATTTCTCCGTGTATAGACGTTTTGCCTTCGCTATCCAGATTAAAGGATAAAGGGATAGGCGATAAAAAGACAAGAGAAGACCACGCAGATACTATGAATCAACTGTTTGCTGCATATGCAAGAGGAAAGGAAGCCAAAGAGTTATCGGCAATTTTAGGCGATGCGGCACTTACAGAAACAGATAAGTTATACGCATTGTTTGCCGAGAATTTTGAAAAAGAGTACGTTTCACAAGGTTTTACTACTAATAGAAATATAGAAGAAACGTTAAATATTGGTTGGAAACTTTTAAAGATTTTACCTCGTTCTGAATTGAAGAGGATAAAAGAAGTTTATATCAATAAATATTTAGATAAAGAGTAATCGAGAGGGAATAAGTTTGGCAAGACTTAACGTTAATCCTACGAGGATGGAACTTAATAGATTGAAAAACAGGCTTAAAACCGCAACCCGTGGGCATAAACTGTTAAAGGATAAAACCGACGAGATGGTAAGGAGATTTTCCGTTCTTATCAAAGAGAATAAGAAACTTCGTGAAGAAGTCGAAGGGGAAGTTTCGGGGGTTTTATCTCAATTTTCAAAAGCGAGAAGTTTAATGGGTAAAGAAGACATTGAACTTGCTTTTTCTATGCCTTCGGTTTCTGTTGGGTTAGATTGCTCTACGTCTAACGTTATGTCGGTTGCAGTTCCTAAACTTGATTTAACGGAAAACCGTTCCGAAGACGTTTTTCCGTATTCTTTTATGGAAGTTACAAGTGAAGCCGATTTGTCGGTTGAACTTATGAGTAAAGTAATTGTTAAATTAGTGCGACTTGCCGAAATAGAAAAAAGCGTTAATATGCTTGCCGACGAGATAGAAAAGGGCAAAAGAAGAGTTAATGCTTTAGAATACGTTATGATTCCGAACTTAAACGAAACCATAAGATATATAACAATGAAACTTGAAGAAAACGAAAGGGGTAGTAGAACGAGACTTATGAAGGTTAAGTCTATGATAGAAGAGAGGAGTTAATGTATGTATAGAATAGGCGTAGATATAGGCGGAATGAGCGTAAAGATAGGCGTTGTTGACGAAAAAGGTAAAATAGTCCGTCAGGATAGAGTAAAAACTTTAGAAACCGCCGATAAAGTAATAAAGAGTATGGCGGGGCTTATAGATAAAATACTTAAGGAAGAGAAAGTCTCGTTAAACGAGGTTTCGGGTATAGGTATAGGGTGTCCGGGGGCAGTATCTAGAGAAAAAGGTATGGTGGAATATCTCCCTAATTTGGGGTGGTATAAAGTTCCGCTTGAAAAGAAATTGAAAAAATATTTTAATTTGCCGATAGTGATATCTAACGACGCTAATGTTGCGACGCTTGCCGAAGTTAAATACGGCGTTGCAAAAAAATATAATTCGGCTGTTATGTTTACCTTGGGTACGGGTATAGGCGGTGGAGTCGTAATAGACGGAAAATTATACGAGGGCGGACATTCGAGAGGTACGGAACTAGGGCATATGACTCTTGTTTTAGGTGGTATGGAGTGTACTTGCGGAAGAAACGGATGTATAGAGTGCTATTGCTCTGCAACGGCTCTTATCCGTCAAACCAAAGAGGCAATGGAAAAAGATAAAAAGAGCGAAATGTGGAATTTCGTAAACGGAGATATAAACGCAGTCGATGGAAGGACGGCTTTTGAATGTGAGAAAAAAGGCGACAAGAGTGCTAAACTTGTGGTCGATACATACGTAAAATATTTGGGAGAGAGTATTCTGAATATGCTTAATATTTTCAGACCCGAAGCGTTTATTTTGGGTGGCGGGGTATCGGCACAAGGTAAAAATTTAACCGATAAACTTACCGCTTATTGTGAAAAATTCGAGTATGGATATAAAGAAGCACCCAAAACCGTAATTCTTACCGCAAAACTCGGAAACGATGCGGGAATTATAGGTGCGGCGGCACTTTTAGATTAACACTCTTTGTCAATATATTCTATAAACCGACACAAAATAATAAGATATATGAGGTCCTGTTACAGTAAAATGTAATAGGACTTTTTTGTTGGGAGAATTTGTATATGAAACTTTGTGAAATAGTAAAAGAATTAAAAGCGGTAAAGATTATAGGCAAAACGGATATCGAAATATCCGAAGTTCAAACTCAAAGTAATTCGGTAACTAAAAACAGCCTTTTTATATGTTTGAAAGGTAATTTAGACGGACACGATTTTGTGTCTCAAGCCGAAAATTACGGTGCGGTTGCGATTGTGTGCGAAAAAGAAGTTCAAACTAATTTAACTCAAATAATAGTAGATGATACGAGAAAGGCTTTAAGCATAATTGCCTACGTTTTTTACGGCAAGGTTTCAGATAAAATGAAATTTGTCGGGGTTACGGGAACCAACGGAAAAACCACGGTTTCCAGTATGATATATTCGGTACTCAAAAATGCAGGGGAAAGTTGTGCCCTTATAGGAACTCTCGGCGTATTTTTTAAAGATAAATTTATAGAACCTACGCTTACGACTCCGGACCCCTTAACTCTTCATAAAATATTAAAAGATATGTACGTTTACGGTATAAGGATAGTCGTTATGGAAGTTTCCGCACACGCATCTTTTTATCAAAAAGTTTTCGGACTAAAATTCGAGGTGGCGGTTTTCACTAATTTGACGCAAGACCATTTAGACTTTTTTAAAGATATGGAAAATTATAAAAACGGAAAACTTAAATTTTTAAGAGAAAACGAGTGCCGTTTTATAGTATCGAATAGCGACGACGAAACGGGGAGAGAAATTTCTTCGGAATTTAAAAATTGTATAACTTACGGCATCGATAACCCCGCTGACGTTTTTGCCATAAATATAAAAGCGGGGGATAAAAACACTACTTTTATTATAAATTTATTCGATAAAATCTATAAGATTAATTTAAATCTTATAGGGTATTTTAACGTTTATAACGCTTTGGCTTCGGCAACGGCTTTGGCACTTCTTGGGCTTTCAACAGAACAAATAAGCGAAGGATTAAACCTTATAGAACCTGTTTCGGGTAGATTAGAACTAATATATTCTGGTGAGTTTTCCGTTTTTATAGACTACGCTCATACGCCCGACGGACTGCTTAAATGTTTAACTTCGTTAAAAAACGTGTGTAAGGGCAAGTTGATTTCGGTTTTCGGTTGCGGGGGAAATAGAGATGCTAAAAAGAGAGAAATAATGGGAAAAATAAGCGGAGAAAATGCAGATTTTACAGTAATTACCACCGATAATCCGAGATTTGAAGACCCTATGGAGATAATAAGTTCGATAGAGAAAGGAATGCTAAAAGTCAGTAAAAATTACGTTATTATACAGGATAGAACGGAAGGTATAAAGTACGCCGTTAACTATGCAAAAGAAGGGGATATAGTTTTAATTGCGGGGAAAGGTGCTGAACAATATCAAGACGTTTTAGGTATAAAACACCCTTATAACGATAAAGATACAGTAAAGGAAATTTTAGGAGAGTCGTTTTGAGAAATATAGTAATATGCTTTTTAGTGTCATTTTTTATTTCGCTTATAAGCGGTTTTGTATTTATACCGTTTTTAAGAAAAATAAAAGCGGGACAACCTATATTGAAATATGTAAAATCTCACGAAGGTAAGAGCGGTACGCCCACTTTCGGAGGATTGTTTTTTATATCGGCATCGGTAATATCTTTTTTTGTCTTTGGTGGTAAAACGGGAAGACTCGCTACACTTTCGTGTGTTTACGGGCTTTGTTTTATGGCGATAGGGTTTTTAGACGATTTTATCAAAATAAAAAGTAAGAATAACGAAGGACTTAAACCTTATCAGAAAATAATATTTCAGACAGCCCTTTCTTTAATGATTGGGGTGTTTTGTTATAAAAATTATATAACGGTTTTTATTTTGCCTTTTAATTTGGGATACGTTAATTTGGGATTTTTTACAATCTTTTTAGTTGCAATAATATTTATTGCTACCGTAAACAGCGTAAATTTAACCGACGGATTAGACGGGCTTTCGGGAAGCGTCAGTTTTGTATACTTGCTTTTCATTTCTCTTTATATCTACTTTGAAGGATACATGGAAAGTACCGAATCTTTTTATGTGATTTTACTTTCTTTTTCTCTAATGGGTGCAATTTTAGGGTTTTTGGTATTCAATACGAATAAAGCGTCGGTGTTTATGGGTGATACCGGTTCTCTTGCGTTGGGCGGGTTTATTTCTTGCGTAACTATTTTTTCTCAAAATGCTTTCGTTTTGCCTTTTTTAGGGATAATATTCTTAACTTCAAGCTTTTCGGTAATAATTCAAGTGGTTTATTATAAAAAGACTAAAAAGCGTGTTTTTATAATGGCACCACTTCATCATCATTTTCAGGCGAAGGGTTTTTCTGAAAGTAAAATATCTTTTATTTCTTCTTTGATTACAGGAATAATGGGAACGCTTTTAATCATATCGTATATATGAGGTGAAGTATGTTCTTAAAAACTCAAAAATTTATGATTTTAGGTGCGTCTAAAAGCGGATATGCCGTTGCAAAATACTTGCTGGCAAAAAAAGCGGATTGTTCTATATACGAAGAATTCTCTTCGGAAAAAACCGATAAGGCAAAAGAAGAATTGTCTACTCTTGGCTGTAAAATAGTGGACAAAGAAGAGCGACTAAAAGAAGTGGAAAAATCCGACGTTATTATAATAAGTCCGGGGATTCCGATAAATCACGAGCTTGCGGTTTATGCTAAAAAGTTAAATAAAAGAATAGTGGGAGAACTAGAATTCGGGTTTTCCGAATTTTTGCCCATAACGATAGGCGTTACGGGTACTAACGGTAAAACGACCACGGTGAGCCTAATAGATTCTATATTAACTACTGCCGACATTTCTCACAAAACTGTGGGAAACATTGGAGTACCCGTTAGTGAAAAAATAGAAGAGAGCGATAAAAACTCCGTAATGCTTGCAGAGGTTTCAAGTTTTCAGTTAGAGAGTATATCGTCGTTTTGCCCGACTATAGCGTGTATTTTAAATGTTGCCCCCGACCATCTTGAACGTCATTATACTATGGAGAATTATATATTCTTAAAAAAGCGGATAATGAAAAACCAACGGGAAAGCGATTATGCGGTTTTAAATTATGACGACGAAATAGTTAAGTCTTTTGCTGGTGAAACGAAAGCCAAAGTAATATGGGTGTCGTTAAAATCTAAAACGGACGGGGCATACGTTTTAGACGGTGCTATTTATTACAAGGAAGAATTTATAACGAGTTTAGAAGACTTTGCTCTAATCGGAGAACATAACGTGTATAACGCTCTTTTTTCGGTCGTGGTAAGTAAACTTTTGGGAATTGATAACGAGTACATAAAAAAAGCATTAAAAGAATTTAAGGGTGTAAAGCACCGTTTAGAACTTATTTCTAAAAGGAACGGAATTAAAATATATAACGATTCTAAATCTACTAATACTTCGGCAACTATAACGGCTTTGGATTTCGTAAAAAGGCCGACGGTCTTAATTTTAGGCGGTAGCGAAAAGGGAGAAAGTTACGATTTATTGTTTAAAAAGGTAAAGGAAAGTCCCGTTAAACATATCGTAATAACGGGGGCTTCGAGATTTAATATGCTGGAAAGTGCGGGAAATAACGGAGTTTTTGATATTACCGTTACCGAGAATTTTGAACTCGCCATAAAAGTAGCGATGATGATGGCGGAAAGTGAAGATTGTATATTGTTTAGCCCTGCGTGTGCAAGTTTTGATAAGTTTTCGGGGTATGAAGAGAGGGGAGATTGCTTTGTAAAAACAGTGGAGGACTTCTTTGAAAAATCTTTTAACTCTTAAAAAACGTAAGGGCGGTGATTTACTACTTCTTATTTTAGTAGTTATTCTCGCTGTTCTTGGCACTGTTTTTATATATTCTGCGAGTAATTATTCGGCAAAAGCGACGTATAACGACGCCTTTTATTTTGTAAAAAAACAGGCGATAGGAATAGCACTCGGAATTGTCGCTATGGTAATCAGTTCGGTTTTTGATTATAAAAAATTAAAAAAACTCGTTATTCCGTTATCTATAATTTCTTTTTTGCTTTTGGGATTAGTATTTGTTCCGGGAATAGGCGTGGAAAATTACGGGGCTAAAAGATGGATTTCTTTGGGGGCTTTTACTTTGCAACCTTCGGAAATAGCCAAGTTTTCTTTGATATTGTTTTCGGCTTTTTATTTTTCTTCTTATCCTGATAAAGTTAATTCTTTTAAGGGGATTTTACCGGTATTGCTTTTCGGTGGAACAACTTGCGTATTTATTATTTTAGAGCCTAATATGTCAATAACGGTATGCGTTGCCCTTTTAACTTTCGTTTTGCTTTTATGCTCCGGAGTAAAATTAAAATTTATGTTTTTTATGATTATTCCTGCGATTTTACTTGGAGTCGTATTGATTATAGCAGAGCCTTATAGACTCGCAAGGCTTTCTGCTTTTTTAAATCCTTGGTCTAATCCGAAAGGAGAGGGGTATCAACTTTTGCAATCTCTTTATGCTTTAGGTTCTGGAGGTTGGTTTGGAGTAGGACTATTTAATTCACGGCAAAAATATGCCTTTTTACCGTTTGCCGAATCGGATTTTATATTGTCTATAATAGGTGAAGAAGTAGGATTTGTCGGGATAGCCGTATTTTTTTTACTTTTATTCTTTATTATTTATAGGGGGTTAAAAATAGCGGGAAATTCCAAAGATATATTCGGCTACATATTGGGTATAGGAATAACTATGATATTCGGGATTCAAGTAATCGTTAACGCTTTGGTGGTTACAGGAAGTATTCCTCCGACAGGTTTACCATTACCTTTAGTATCAAGCGGTAACACTTCCATTATAATTTTTATGGCGGAAATGGGGATTTTATTTAATATATCAAAGAACAATGCTTTAACTTTTTAACGTGTTTTTCCATACAATAATATATCTCGTAAAACAAGGGGATATTATGGAAAAATTCTTGATAAACGGTGGAAGGAAATTAAACGGAAGTATAAAAATAGAAAGTGCGAAAAATGCGGTGCTTCCTATTTTAGCAGGTTCTATACTTACCGAAGAAGAAGTCGTTATAAAAAATTGCCCGAAGATTAAAGACGTTTTGAATATGGTTGAAATATTAAACGGTCTTGGTGTATACGCTGAATTTTACGGCAACGATATAGTTGTAAATTCCAAAAATATTTTCGGGTATGAAATACCCGAAAAACTTATGTGTAAGTTGCGTTCATCGATATTTATGATGGGGGCACTTTTGTCACGTATGAAAAAAGCGGTTTTATACTATCCGGGTGGTTGCGATATAGGGGATAGGCCGATAGATATTCACTTAAACGGATTAAAAAGTATGGGGGCGTTTATTTCCGAAGTGAACGGCGAGATAGTTTGCTCCGGTGGGAGTATGAAATCTTCCAAGATAAAGTTACCCTTTCCGTCTGTCGGTGCAACGGAAAACCTTATGCTTTCCGCCGTAAAATTAAAAGGCAGAACGGTAATAGAAAACGTCGCAAGAGAACCCGAAATAAAAGATTTGGCTAAATTTTTAAACCTTATGGGGGCTAAAATAAAGGGGGCAGGCGGAAATACTATCGTTATTGACGGAGTAAAAAAACTTCACGGAGTAGAATATCAACCTATTTCGGATAGAATAGAAGCGGGGACTTATATTATTGCTTCGGCTATAACCGGCGGAGACGTAGAAATAGTTAACGTAAATTATGAAAATATTTATCCTTTACTGGATAAATTTTGCAATAATACTTGTAAAGTATCTGTAAATAATGATATAATACATATAAAAGGCGTAGAAGGGAGAAAAGGATATAAACTAATAACAGGTCCTTATCCTGAATTCCCTACGGATTTACAAGCACCTGCAATGGCTTTGGCAACGGTGTCGGAAGGTGTTTCGGAAATTACCGAAACCGTGTTTGAGAAACGCTTTAAACAAGTTGAAGAACTTGTTAAAATGGGTGCAAATATAAAAGTTGTTGGGAATACTGCGACAATAGAAGGCGTTAAGAGATTAAAAGGCACAAAAGTTTTTGCCAAAGATTTGCGTGGCGGAGCTTCTCTTGTTATAGCGGGATTAGTGGCAGACGGGAAGACGGTTGTTTCAGGCGTAGAATACATAGATAGAGGGTATTTTAAGATGGAAGAAAAACTTAAAATGCTCGGTGCGGATATAAAAAGGAAAAAGTAGATTAAAATGAGCGTTAAGAGTAAAAAGATTTTAATAATAATTTCGGCGATAGTGTTTATAATGGCACTTATCGGCTGTTTTATGTTGCTTTTTACCGTGAAAAAAATTGACGTTGTATATTCTTCTTCCGAATTTATAGACGGAGAAAAAATACAAAAGAAATTAGACGGGTTTAAGGATAATATCCTTTTGTTCTTAGATGAAGATACCGTAAAGGAATCCATAAAAACCGAAACTTATGCGAAAATAGTGAAAATCGAAAAAAAATTTCCCAACTCGCTTTTAATAGAAATAGAAGAGAGAAAAGAAGTTTATTTGGTTAAATTCGATGATAAGACCGTTATAACAGACGAAGAGGGGTTTATCTTAAGAGAAGGTTCTCTTGACGATGAAAACAATAGGTTGATATCGTTAAATTTTAAGGGCGTTTCGGTTTTAAAATTTGGCGTTGGAGAAAAATTAAAAACGGATAGGGACAACCTGTATCGCTCTACTCTCAAAATTGCTAAATCCGTAGGGCTTTACGACTGCATAAAGGCTATAACCGTTGGCGAAGAAAAAGAAACAAGTTCGGGCGGAATTGCATTTTTGGACGATATTTTAGTGGATACTTATACCGGTGTTTCTATTTACGTGTCTAAAGCAAATGAAAACGGGGAAGAAAAAATAGAAGAAGCGTTTAAAGCTTACGAACAAGAAACTAACGATTATCAAAAGTTTTATTCTTCTATGAGAGTATACAAGGAAGATAGCGGAAAAATTTCCGTTATTTGGAACGAAAGGCCTTAAACATAAGGAGATAATATGCAAAAGAAACAAGTTGCCGTTATAGACTTCGGCTCTTCGGAAATAAGAGCAATAGTAGGAGAGGCAGGAGTTAATAAGACTTTTATTATAAAAGGACAAGGGATATTTCCTTATGACGGATACTCTGAGGGGTTGTTCTTTGACGAAGAAGGAGTAAAACGTACACTTTCGAGCGTTATAGATTTAATAGACAACGTATCGTTAAAGAAATTGTCCACCGTTTACGTAGGAGTTCCCGGTGCGTTTACCGAAGTAACGGTAAAAGACAGTCAGTTGTCTTTTCCCAAAAAAAAGAAAATAACTTCTGACGATATAGATTCTCTTTTTGATGCCGCTTTCGTAATGTCTTCATTAAAAAGGACGTTGATAAATAGGTCTGCTGTCGTTTATGAACTTGACGATTTTAAAAAGGTGGCTAATCCGGTAGGGGAAGTTAGTGAAACGTTAAAAGGTAAGTTGTCTTTCATTGAGTGCGATAATTACTTTATAGAACTTATAAAATCGGTTTTGAAAAATTATTTTTACAATATAGAATTTGTATCTTCGGATTTGGCGGAAGCCTTATTTTTGGTAGAACCCGAAAGCAGAGATAGGATAGTTATGCTTTGCGATATAGGATATATCGCCACCACTTTAATGATAATTCAGGGGGATGGTATAGTTTATAAAAAATCTTTTGGATACGGTGGCGGGTATATTTCTGCCGAACTTACCAGAAAACTCGATATATCGTTTGAAGAGGCGGAAGCTTTAAAGAAAAAAATAAATTTGGCAAAAGTTTTATCCGATAGTGCTTTTGAAGTCGTTTCGTCCGATAATGGACAATATTATGACTTGGGAGAATTAAAGCGTATAACTTTTAAGAGTTTGGATAATTTGTGCGAGTCTATATCGAGTGCAATAGAAAATTCGGGATATTCTATTCCGGAATACGTGCCTTTACTCATAACAGGCGGAGGGATTTCGTTTTTAAGAGGAGCGAAAGAACACGTTTCCGATAGATTGAATATGCAAGTAAAAATAGTATCGCCGAAAATACCTTTAATGGAAAATCCTACTAAATCGTCGTGGCTTTCATTATTGAATTTCGGCTATGAACAGCAAAAATCGTAACTTTTGTGATAATAGATAGAATTGGAGGAAAGTTAAATGTACGAGCAGGAAAATTTTAAAGTAAATAGTGCCGTTATTAAGGTAATGGGTGTCGGCGGTGGCGGTTGTAACGCCGTAAACAGTATGATTGAATCTAACATTAGTAGTGCGGAATTTGTTGCAGTTAATACCGATAATCAAGCCTTGCTTTTGTCAAAGGCAGAAAAATGTATTCAGATAGGAAAAGAGTTGACAAAAGGTCTTGGTGCAGGTAGCGACCCTAACGTTGGCGAGGCTGCGGCAGAAGAATCAAAAGATGTTATTGCAGAGTACTTAAAAGGAACGGACCTTTTATTTATCGCTGCAGGTATGGGTGGCGGAACGGGAACGGGTGCCGCTTTCGTTATCGCTAGGATAGCGAGAGAACTTGGAATACTTACCGTTGCGGTAGTAACTAAGCCTTTTATGTTTGAAGGTAAAGTAAGAAATGAAAATGCCAATAAGGGTATCGCAAATCTTAAAAAGTACGTCGATACTTTGGTTATAATTCCTAACGATAAGTTGTTGCAATTTTTACCGCAACACGTAGGTATGTTAGAAGCGTTTAAGGTCGCCGACGATATGTTAAAACAAGGTATCGTAGGCATAGTAGATTTAATCGCTACACCTTCTTTGATAAACCTTGACTTTGCAGACGTAAATACGGTTATGAGAAATCAAGGGTTAGCACATATGGGTATAGGTAGGGCAAAAGGCGAAAACAGGGTAATAGAATCGGTTAGACAAGCAGTTTCCAGTCCTTTGCTTGAAACTACGATAGAGGGTGCAAAATCCGTTATATTGAACGTTACGGGTGGAAAAGATTTAATGCTTTCCGAAGTTAACGACGCCGCTGTTTTGGTCCAAGGAATAATAGATTCTTCGGCGAATATTATATTCGGTGCAACTATAGACGAAACTATGAGCGACGAGGTTAAGATTACAGTTATTGCTACCGGATTTTCACCGAGAGAAGATGCTAACGATGTTAGAATAAAAATACCCGTAAACGACTCAATGCCTACAATTAAAGAGGAAAAGCCAGACGAGGAATTGCCTCCTCTTTTAAGGGAAATAGAGGTTGAAGAGAACAAAATAAAGGCGGAAGCAGAATCTGTAAAAAATCCCGAGCCGGAAGATACTGATAAAGAAAAATCAGAAGAAAGCGATAAAAAAACAAAAGATTTACCGGCTTTTATGAGAAAGTTATTTAAAAAATAAGTTTTGCAAAAAGGGGTTTAGGTTTTATCTATCTCCTTTTTTAATGGTAACGGAGGCTTAAATGAAAATATTAGAGTTAAAAAACGTTAATAAAAATTATTCGAAATTTTCTTTAAAAAACGTTTCTTTTGGTGTAGAAGCGGGTTCGATTACCGGTTTTATAGGGAGAAACGGAGCAGGAAAGACTACAACTTTAAAAGGAATAATGAATTTAATACATTTTGATAGCGGAGAAGTTGATGTGTTCGGACGTTCTTTTTTTGAAAATGAGTTAGATAACCGTCAACATATTTCTTTTTCGCTTTCGGAAATAAACTTTTTCCCAAACAGTACGTTAAAATCTTTAACTTCGGTTACAAGTAGATTTTATAAGGACTGGAATGAGGAGGTTTATCAAAAACTTTGTAATAAATTTAACCTTGACCAAAGTAAAAAAATAAAGGAATTATCTTCGGGTATGAAGGTTAAATATAATTTGGCAATAGCTCTTTCACATAATGCAAAATTGCTTATTTTGGACGAACCGACTTCGGGATTAGACCCTATATCCAGAGATGAAATTTTAGATATATTTAAATCTTTGGTAAAGAGTGGGGAAAGAGCGATATTGTTTTCTACGCATATAACCAGCGATTTGGAAAAATGTGCCGACCATATAGTATACATTAAAGACGGGGCGATAATAACCGACAAATCAAAATCGAATTTTGTGGACGATTACCGCTTGGTTGGTGG
>JAZLMI010000023.1:0-15542 GCA_045598545.1 Christensenellaceae bacterium
ACAATTAGTTGCCACGTCTTTTATCTCTTTTTCTATATGAATTTCGTAATCGTCATAATTACAACCGACCTGTAAAAAACCGTAATCGGTTTTTATTGCAACGTATTTTCTATACTGAGTATCGTCATAACCTATTGCTCCGAAATCCTGAATATACTCCGATTCTCCGTTAGTAATAATATGTTCTATAAATTCTAAGGATTGTGAAGCACTTTTCATATCGTAGCCGATAAAACCACTGATATTGCTATTTGTTATAACCCCGTCATTATTGACTACATTAATTTCGGTAATAAAATAATTATCGGCAATTAAATTTAGATTATAACCTTCTTTACCTAATTCAAAGGCAACTTTATACGCTGAGTCCAGTAACCCGTATTCTCCCCTTTCCATAGCATCTTCAACATCTACTTTTGAATCTGCAACGGATTGTTTTAAGAGAGCTTCCCTCTGCTCTATAGAAATTGTATTTTGCATACTATATACAAAATACGAAGTAAATCCAAACGCCAACAAGACCGTAAAAAGTAACCAACTCTGAATCGTTACGGATATTCTTGTTTTTTCAGGCTTACGCACTAACTTATCTTTAGAAAAAATTTGCAAAAGTGCGGTAGAAAACATAACCGATAATCCGTTAGCAACTAACATGGGTACCGTACAAGCTTTTACTACTGCCATAGCCTTTTCAGTCTCTGCCATATTCGTTATAAATACCATAGTCAAATGGAATACTTCCATTACTACGCCTACAGCAAAAGCAATAATCCAACCTGGCTTCTTATTTTCAAACAAAAATTTTCTTAAAGCTGCCGAATAAAAACCTGCTAAAATAGTAGATACCGAGCAAGCAATTCTTGTAAAAGAACCAACTCCCCAATAAACCGAAAGCCAACGTTCCACACCGCCTAGGACACCAGCAATTATCCCCGCAGGACCACCAAAAAGCAACCCCGCCGTTAATACCGCACCATCTCTACAATTTATTTGAGCACCGTTTATCGGGATACCGTATTCCGTACCAAAAATAGCAATAATGCCGAAAATTAAACCGTATATAATTTGTTTTACGTTCTTATTTATCTTAGAAAAAGAGGCGTTTTTATTTATGAAAAACAATAATATGGTAACAATCGCAGGTAAAAGCGATACCATACCAAGTTTTATATAAGAAGCAACAACACTATCCATATAAAAACAACCTTTTGTGGAATATATTTTATATTATATCAAAATAAATGCAATTATTCAATAAAAAATAAGTGAATTTTTAATTATTTATTTTTTCTGCAAACCTAACTGTTTCCATTGCGTCTTTTGCGTATTTATCTGCACCTATTTTTTTTGCATACTCTTCATTAAGAACTGCTCCGCCAACAACGGTTTTACACCAAGGTGTACGCTCTTTTATGAGTTTAATTGTATTTTCCATATTACAAACAGTAGTGGTCATAAGTGCGGAAAGCCCACAAATTTCAGCCTTCTCTCTTTCTATTACACAAACTATCAGTTCAGGTTCAACGTCTTTACCTAAATCTATTACGTTAAATCCGTAATTTTCAAGCATCATCTTCACGATGTTTTTTCCTATATCGTGAATATCTCCCTTTACTGTGGCAAGAACTATTTTACATTTTTGACTCTCTACTTTTACAGAATTCTTTTTTAATACTTCAAACGAAGTCTTGGCAGATTCGGCACTTATTAAAAGTTGAGGTAAATATATCTTTTTATTTTCATATAATTTTCCAACCTCGTCTAGAGCAGGAATTATTTGCCCGTTTATTATTTCTATACTGGATATCGTTTTAATCAATTTCTCAGTTATTGCTTTTGCCTGTTCTTTAAATCCGTTTTTAATACAATCTTGTAAAGACAAGTTTTCTAAAATTTCAGTTTTATCTTTTAGGTTTACGCCCGTAGCAAAAGATATATATTTTTCAAAATTCTTATCGTAACCGTAAAGTGTACAAAAGGAATAATAAGCTTTCATCATATCTTCCGAAAGTGGATTTATTATAGCGGAAGAAAGCCCACACGTAAGTGCAGAGCTGAAAAAAGACGCATTTAAAATTTCCCTACTAGGCAATCCGAAAGACACATTTGAAATGCCCAAAACTGTCTTATAACCGTTTTTATTAAGCTCTTTCAAAGTATCTAAAGTTATCTTAGAAGCATTTTCGTCGCTTGCAACAGATAAAGTTAAAGCAACAAAAATTAAATTCTTTTTGCTTATACCGTATTTTTTAGCCTCGTTTTCTATCTTTTGTGCAATTAAAAATCTTCCTTTCACAGTATTCGGAATACCGTTTTCATCTAAAGTTAAGCAAACGATTACCCCACCGTATTTCTTCGCAATAGGAAAAACCGTTTGCATACTTTCCTTTTTACCGTTTACCGAATTTATTAGTGCCTTTCCGTTGTATATTCTTAAAGCGTTTGATAACGCAATAGAAGACGACGTATCTATCTGAATCGGCAAATCAACAACGGATTGTATCTCTTTTATAGTATTTACTAAACAACTCGTTTCGTCTATTCCGGGTACACCCACGTTAACGTCTAAAACGTTAGCCCCACCATTTTGTTGGTTAACCGCTTCCTCAAGAATATACCCCATATCATTTTCTACTATGGCTTGTTTTAAACGTTTTTTACCCGTTGGATTTATTCTCTCCCCGATTATTACAGGGCTTGTAAAATCAACTACCTTTGCATAAGAAGATATAAGCGTAATTTCTTTTTCTTTTATTGGTAAAGGATTAAATCCTTCGATTTTACTATTTAGGGCTTTTATATATTCAGGGGTTGTACCGCAACAACCACCCACAATTCTAACACCACGCTTAACCTTCTCAAATACGTCATTTGCAAATTCTTCAGAAAAAACATCATATATAGTTCTTCCGTTTACAATTTTCGGAAGTCCTGCATTAGGCTTAAACAATATCGGAGTAGAAGAAATTTCGAGCATATCAGCTATAACGGGGAAATGGTCTTTTGGTCCTAAGGAACAATTAGCACCCAACCCGTCGACGTTTAAGCCTTCTAAAGTTGCAACCATTGACTTAGAATCCGCTCCGGAAATAAGTAAGCCGTCTTTACCGTACACGTTACTAACTAAAATCGGTAAATCCGAACATTCTTTGCAGGCTAAAACCGCTGCTTTTGTTTCATATCCGTCATTCATTGTCTCTACAATGATTAAATCTACGCCGTATTTTACACCAAGTTTAACAGTCGTTTTAAATACGTTCACCGCCTCTTCAAAATCCAAATCTCCAAAAGGCTTTAACATCCTTCCCGTAGGACCGATATCTAAAGCGATAAACTTTTCTTGTTTAGAAAACGAATTATCTCTAGCCGTTTTAGCATTTGACACTGCGGATTCTATTATTTTATCAAGTTCGTCCTTATTAAATTTTAAAGAATTAGCACCGAAAGTGTTAGCACAAACGACGTTACTTCCGGCATCATAATAAGCCTTATGTATGTCTATTATAGTACTAGAATTTGAAATATTTAGTCTTTCCGGCAATTCCCCCGCTTTAAGCCCACAGTTTAAAAGCATAGTTCCCATTGCTCCGTCTAAAAGGACTATATTATTTTTCAAAAAATTTCTAAAATTACTCATTTATTCTTATACTCACAACTTGTTTTTGAACAAAAATCACATTTATTATCTAAACATTTATAATTACAATCTTCACAAATTCCCACGAACGCCGTAACCGTTTTAGATGGAGACATAATTAAATCGTTCCCTAACGAAACGCCTATTTTATTTGGAGAAAGCGTTTTAAAAATATCTTTCTGAACCGCCAACTGCAAATCTCCGTACCCCGCACTGAATCTCGTTTTAATATTAGGATAAATAGCCTTTATATCATCACAAAACACGTCGCACAAAGACTCTACTCTTTCTGCCCCGAGTGCTTGTAACAATAAAGCCTTAGATGGAGAAATTAAAAAATATTTCTTTATCAGTCTATCGACTGCAACACCCACGCTTGCGATAAACAATATTGCGTTTTTGCAACCTGATAAATTTCTACTTAAATCTTTACTCTTTACCGAAAAAGAATTAAAATCTATATTTTCCCCGTCTATACAAACGGGTAATTTTACGTAAAGTACGTTATAAATAAAATTATCCTTAAAGCCTAAAACCTCTTTTTTAAATTCTTCGGTAATATCGCCTTTTATGTTCCCGTAGTATCTCAAAATTTCTTTATAATTAAAAGGAATATCTTTATACGATTTTAATAAAACTTCGTTCATTTCCCTAAAATATCCGAAAGATTGTTTTTTATAGCCAATGCAACGTCAGGCTTGTTCATAGTATAAACGTGAACGTTGTTAACACCGTTTGCATACAAATCTATAATTTGGTCGGTAGCGTAAGCAATCCCCGCCTGACGCATAGCCAATGCGTCGCTTCCGAACTTATCAACTATACTTTTAAATCTTTGAGGCACTAAAGACCCTGAAAGTTTTATTGCCCTTTCAACTTGTTTTGCGTTTGTTATGGGCATTATGCCTGCCATAATCGGAACCTTTATTCCCGCTTCACGTATCTTATATAAGAAATTATACAAAAGGTTATTATCAAAGAACATTTGAGTCGTCAAAAAATCACAACCTGCATCAACTTTTTCTTTTAAGTGCTTTATCTCTTCTTGTTGATTAATACTTTCCGGATGAATTTCAGGATAACACGCCCCACCTATGCAAAAATTAGAGTCTATATTCTTAATCTCTCGTATTAATTCCACGGCGTAATGATAATGCCAGTTAGACCTATCTTCATTTAACATATTTTCGGGGATATCGCCACGTAACGCCATTATGTTTTCTATGCCTGCTTTTTTTATATTGTTTATGCGTCCAATAACCGCCTCTTTAGTAGAAGAGACACAAGTTAAATGTGCTAAAACAGGAACTTTATAACTGTCCTTAATGTTCTTTGCTATATCTAAAGTATATTGACTCGTTCCACCGCCTGCCCCGTAAGTAACACTTATAAAGGAAGGCTTTAACTTGGCAATATCTTCCGTAGCGGTCTTGATAGAATCAAAAGACACATCCGTTTTGGGAGGAAAAACCTCAAAAGATAATGATAATTTTTTAGTTTTTATTATTTCACTTATTTTCATACGTTCCCTTTTGTTTAATAAAACAATATCCTTTAACATTATAAATAATTATTTAAGATAAGTCAATTACAAGTCAAATATATATGATTTTTTTATTAATACCGCTAATAGGCATCTCACTGCATATCGCAGTTTTATACCCATCAAAAGCGTCAATTTCGTTAAAATAGTAATAATCTCCATCAAAATTTTGAGTACTCTTAATAATACCATCTAAAAATTGCAAGTTAAAAGAATTAAATTTTAAAGACAGCCCTTCACCTTTTAATTTTGCAAAACTTTCTTTAACAGTCCATATTTTGAAAAAGGAATTTTCAATTTCGTATTGATTGTTTTTTGAAATTATATAATTATATTCCTTTTCGCAAAAAAACCTCTTTGCAATATTCAAATCAATAGTCTTTATTCGCTCAATATCGCACCCTATTTCCGTGTCGGAAAAAGTTACCATTACCTTGTCGTAGGAATGAGATACGTTAAAAAAGATAGAAGGTTTGTTAAAAAAATAAGGCTTACCACACTTTAATTCACCATACTGCATATTGTATTCGTTTAGCCCAAATTTCTTTAAACCAAAATCTATCAAAATACTGGCACCCAAAGAAAGATTTTTATCTTCCCTATATTCAAGTCTATCTATTTTATTTTTGCGGGTATTAGACGTATTATCATAGTATTTTTTAAACAATAAATCATCATTTAAGTTATTTACGTCTAAAAAATAAGCATCAATCATTTACTCTCCATAAATAGTAACAACTTATTATTTTTATTATACCACAATATTTTTACAAACTCAACAATTATAATTTAATAAAAATAAGGCAAGCCCTTTTAATAAGGGCTTGCCTCCATGCTTTTATTCACAAACTAAAAAATATTAGAAAGAATATCCGCTCAAACTGTAATATGCCATATTGTTCTGACGAACGTCAAGACGACCAAAACAAGCACATACCGGAACATCCGATATTACGTGCAAAGCATATTGTCCAAACGGTATTTGATACTTTTCCTTACCTATAGGAAAGTCTAATCTTAAACAAGTAGTTCTTTCTGCAGGCAAATCCAAAGTTATCTTGTCATAAGGTGCTTTATCTTCGAACAATACTTTTATTCTAATATGTGCATCTTGCTTTCCAACGTTTGTTATCATCAATGCTTCGTGTCCCAAAAAGTTGGGATTATCTCCGTGAGGAGGTAAATCTCCGTCGCAAAATACCCAATTCTTATTTCCGTTAATTCCTGTTTCCATTTTTATTTTCTCCTTAATTTTTATATTATTTTACGTAATTAAATAATTCTTTTTCAAATTCGGGGCATAAGGGTTCTGCACCGTTTTCGGTTATAACGTAACAAGTTTCTACCCTCAATCCGTTTAACGTAGGATGCCCAAAGAAAGATACGTCTACGTTTACTATCATATTCTTTTGCAAAACGTCGTTACTGTTTGGTCCAAAGAAAGGACATTCTGCTTCCATTAATCCCATAGTATGTGCAAACGGACATACTAAATATTTGAGATATCCGCCCTTTTCGTAAAGTTTTCTACCTTCCGCATCTATCTGTTTTCCGGAATTACCTATTTTTAACATACTCTTGGTTACTTTCATTACTTCAATCATATCAATTAAGCATTTCTTTTGTTCCGGAGTATATTTACCACTTACAGGTATAGTATGTCCGAAAGTTCCAGCATAGCCGTTAATTCTCGGAGCAATACCCAGCATTACCATTTCACCATTTTCCATAACCTTATCGGTTGCAGTAGGAACTACGGCATTAGAACGAACGCCGGAACCTACTATTGTCTGATAAGCAAAACTGTTTGCACCTTCCGCTCTACATATCGATTCGCCGGCTGCTGCTACTTCGTATTCTTTGTTGCCTGCTTTTACTTTCTTTGCCATTGCCTTATATGCTTTATAGCAAAGCTGAGTAGCCTTTCTTGCTTGTTCTACTTCCCAGTCAGACTTAACGTATCTAAACTTTAAATAGTCGTCGGTTAAATCTATAACTTCACAGCCCGAAAAACCTTTTAACAAATCCTGATGTACCGCATACGGCATATCGGTAGTTCCAACGAGTCCAACCTTCTTTACAGGGAACTTTTTATTAAGCTCTGCAAATAATTCTGGAAACCCGATTATCGTAGCGAGCGGATATTCTTCGTCAGGTACCATAAACACTTTAAAGCATCTAGTATCGGAAATTGCCGAAGATTGTTTTGCAAACGGTTCACTTTCAGGTCCACCCAAAAGCATAGTCGTTCCGTCTCTTCCAACTAAAACCGCTCCCTTTTCGAATTGCCCTACCCAACCGGTTAAATACCAGCCGTTAGCGACGTTAAGTTCATCGAAATATATTACCGCTATATCGGTATCTTTCTCGTTTAACAACTTAACAACCTTCGCTATTCTGTTCTTTGTTTCTTCTGAATTAAAATAAGCCATTTTTTTATCTCCTTTAAATTAATTTATTATTTTTTTTACTTATTTAAGCTTTCCAATCAAATTCGTCCAAAGGATACATAGGACGCATAATTTTCTTCAAATTTAAGCGTTTAAGTTCTACGCAACTCGCTCCGTCTGATAAAGCAAATAATTCTCTATCGGCAAACGGTTTTAATTCGGTAAATAAATATCCGAGTTTCACAACTACTATTCTATAAGACAATAAGTCCACGTTAGCCTTATCAAAATTTCCTTTTTCTATAAATGCAGAGCGAAGTTCCGTAAACACTGCGTCAACGTTCCCTATAGTAAAAGTTAAACTCTTTCCTATAATTTCTTTTGTCCAACCGAGTATATCGCCGTGACATTTAATTTTAGCCTTTACCCCAAATTTCTCCAAAAAGACTTCTTCGCCGTCTTTTTTATCGAAATATTTGTTTACCAAATCAAAATCAGTAATTCCTGCTACACAAGTTTTCTTTTCGGGATTTTTCTTTATAAATAATTTCAAGATATCAGTGCTATCGCCTTCAGCCCCCGCAGTAGTATTATCTCCGCTATCTGTAATAAAAATCCTGTTTTCTTTGCCCGATATCGCACGGTCTATACATTCTTCGGGAAGTTCTGCTTCTATTTTGAATTTGTATTCTTTTCTAGTTGCCCAAAGTTCATTCGCTAAATGCTTTGCAATCTTTTCTGCTTTTTCTTTAGTGCTTGCACATACAACGGTAGAAGCACAAGTATTTACCGCATCTATCCAACAATGCCCTAAAAACAAATTTGCGGAAAAAACATCTTTATCTTTTTCAAATTCTACCGTTTCTTCTATCAAACTCTTTAAAGGTTCTTCTCCCGTTAAAAGCGTATCATTTTTTAGTAAAAACGGAACATATTGAACGTAAAGATAGGGTTTTATTTTATTTTTCAAAGCGTAAACCAAAGCATTTGCCGCACGGAGTTGACTTTCTCTTTGGTCTGTATGCGGAATAGTTTTGAAACCGCAAGTAATATTTGCATATTCACCTAGCTTTTCAGTAATGTTTGCGTGAGCGTCCATAGTCATAGCAACTATGCAATCTTTAGAAACAACTTTTTTAATATCTTTCAAAAGATATAATTCTCCGCTACCTATGCCTTCTACTTCCATACTACCGTGAAAGAAAATATACACCCCTACCGCATCAGAATTAGCCTTAACCACGTCCATTATTTGACGTTCATAGTCCATATATATATCCTTTTCAACGGTTGCCGACGGAAGTGCTACCGCATAAATCGAAGGAATTACAGTAAATCCCGCTTTTTCAAACACATCTTTTACTACTAATTTCTTGAATATGTCTTGTCCTTGAAAATATTCGAAATCGCTCTTTTTAGGGTGAAGCTTTGCCCTGCTGTTTGATTCACATTGTAGCGATGCAACGATAATTTTCTCCATATATCCCTCCAATTTTTTTAAGTTAATTATATTATAACGCAGTTAAATTAAAATTCAATGTACATAATAATTAAAAAAGAGTAAAAAATGATACAAATTTTTTATATATTATTTTTATATAATTTATTGACAAATTTACTTTGGTATTTTATACTTTAAACTATGAGAACGTATCATAATCTAAAAGTAAAGCGTATTTTAACGTTAAAAACTATAATAACTCTCGAATATTTAACCCTAACCCCAACTTTTTCTTTTCCTGAAGAAAAGCACGAATTTTACGAATTTACTTACGTAGATTCCGGAAAGCTTTTATGTTATATAAACAATAAACCCACATTATTAAAGCAAGGGGAAATATATCTTATTCCCAAAAATGTTTCACATTATTACAAAACAGAAACCTCTTCTTCGATATTTATTATGTGTTTTGATTGTACTTCGGATTTTTTAGAACTAATCGAGGGTAAAAATTCAACTAACAAGCAACTACAAAATATTTTCGGAGATTTATTGACCGAAGCAAAAAATGCCTTTAATATACCGTTTTATAAAACGAAAGACGTTCTTGAAAATCCAACTTTCGGCTCAATACAACTTACAGAAAGTAAATTTGAGGAAATTTTGATAAAATTAATACGTCAAAAACTTAACGATACAAACTCCAACGTAAAATTTGTTACCAGTAGCGAAGAGTTCGAAAACGTATTAACTAACGACATTATTAAATTATTAAAAGAAAATATTTACTCTTCTATAACTCTTGACGATATATGTAAAAAAACTTATTACAGTAAAGCGTATGTCAACGTTATTTTTAAGAAAAATATAGGGTCGACGATTATTCAATTCTATATCGGTCTAAAAATAAATGAAGCAAAAAAACTTTTAAAAGAAAATCATTCTGCAAAACAAGTGTCAAATACTCTTTGTTTTGATTCCCCAAACTATTTTGCAAAAACATTTAAAAAACACACAGGTTTAACACCTAAAGAGTATAAAAAAATGATAAATAAATAATTAGAATAACAATTTAACACAGGTACTTTTTAGTCTATAACTATAACAAAGTTTCTTTGCATAAAAAAATACCGTCTTAAATCGACGGTATTTTTTGTAATTTCGTTTATAAAACCTTGGATAAAAAATCTTTTAATCTTTCGTCTTTAGGATTTTCAAAAAATTCTTTAGGATTATTCTCCTCTTTTATAACGCCTTCATCTATAAATATAACTCTTGAGGCAACTTCCCTGGCAAACCCTATTTCGTGAGTAACAACAACCATTGTCATTCCGTCGTTTGCAAGTTCTTTCATAAGAGATAAAACTTCTCCAACCATTTCAGGGTCTAATGCACTCGTAGGTTCGTCAAAAAGCATAACGTCAGGTTCCATCATAAGGGCTCTAACAATCGCTATACGTTGTTTTTGCCCACCCGAAAGCGTAGAAGGATAAACATTAGCCTTATCTTCAAGATTTATACGTTTTAAAAGTTCCATCGCTTTTTTCTCGGCTTCCGATTTTGACTTTAATTTTAACTGAACAGGGGCAAGCATCATATTTTGAAGAACAGTCAAATTATTAAACAAATTAAAGTGCTGAAAAACCATTCCGATTTTTTGACGAGTAAGGTTAATTTCTTGGAAGAATTTTTTATACAACTCTCTAATTGCCCGATTATATTCAAAGCCTTCAAATCTCTTTAACAAATCTTTCTCTTTTATTTCTTTTACAACTTTATCGTCCAACTCTTCTTTTGTTAAATTTTGATTTTTACCTTCATATTCTCCATATAATTTTTTATAAGTCTTTGATAATCTTATAATTTTTCTATGTAAATAGGGGTCCACAGGCGTTAAAAGTTTACCTTCAAACCAAATCTCTCCAAAAGTGGGTGCTTCAAGCAAATTCATACATCTTAAAAACGTAGACTTACCACTTCCAGAAGGTCCTAAAATTACAATTCTTTCACCTTTTTTTATATCAGTCGAAACACCTTTTAAAACATGGAGTTTGCCAAAGTTTTTATATAATCCACGAATCCTAATTAAATATTCTTCATTGAATTTTTCAGAAATATCAAATGATGCACCCATTATCTATCCCCCGCCTTGAACTTTTTTTCAATAAATTTTTGAATAAACGTCAAAAGTAAAACGACAGCCAAATACAATAAAGCGGCAATAAAAATAAAAGTCATGTAACACCCCGCTTTCGTATTTATTGCTTGCTTTTGTGCAACATTTAACAAGTCGTAAACAGTTTTATAATTTATACTTAAATTTATGTAGGAAACAACCGAAGTTTCTTTTACGAGAATAATAATTTCATTAAATATAGTAGGAACTACTACTTTAATTGCTTGTGGTATAATAATTTTAGTCATAGTTTTGCCCCATGACAAGCCCAAAGCCCGACCTGCTTCCATTTGTCCCTTATCAACTGAATTTATGCCGGAACGGATAATTTCAGCCATATATGCACCGGAATTTATTCCAAACGCCAAAATGGGAACAATTAAGTTTGTTCCGACGTATTTAAAATACACTAGGATAGAATTACTCATAATGAGCAATTGAACTAACATAGGCGTTCCCCTAATAACCGTAATATACAATCCCGCAATCTTATCTAATATCCTTACTACTATGTTGTTTTTAGGACTAATCTTTACAATGGCTACCAAAACACCTATAACAAAACCTATTATTAATGCACAAAATGCTATTAAAAGGGCAATTCCGAGACCTTGTAAAAAAAGGTCTCGGATATCCCATGCTGCTTTTAATTTATCGCTTAAACTCATAATTAATCTGTACTACCATTACTGTGGTTAATCGTTGCTTGTGTAACAAATCCGTCATCTATTAACTTTTGTAAAACTTTGTTAACTTTATCAACTAATTCTTGATTACCTTTATTAAAATAGTAAACGTATGATTCTGGAGCCTCGGTCAACTCATAACAAACAAGATTCTGATTTGCATTACAAATTGATTGTGCAGGTAATTTATCAATAATAACCGCATCAACTTTTGAACCCATATCTAAACTTGCTAAAATGGAATTCTTATAATCGGTATAGCCTGCATCAGTTCCATATAAAGCACCATCAGTGTTTTCCACCGCACCTTTCACCAAAGAAAAACCAGTCGTTCCTTCTTGAACCCCTATTTTTAATCCTGCAAGTGCCGATAAATCAACTTTTTCTCCAGACTTTTCAATAGTATTATTTTTAGGCAAAATAACGTATTGAACAGATACGGCATATTCAATGGAAGCTATAGCAACCTCATCACGGTCAGAACGCTTTGACATTCCCGCAGCCCCTACCGCATTTTTATTGCCTTGAATTTCAGTCATAATCAAACCGAAGTCAATATCCTTAAATACAACTTTATATCCGAGTTCCGCCCCAACTTTCTTCATAATATCCATGTCAACTCCGACTAAATTACCTTTTTCGTCAACGTATTCGTAAGGTGCAAACCCAGAGTGCGTATAGACATAAAGTGTATCTTTATCTTGTCCACAGGCGGTTAAACCGATGCATGCTGTAACTGCAAGTAATGCAGCTATAATTAGTGTTAAAAGTTTCTTCATAATTTTTTCTCCTTCAAAAAGCGTTTAGTTTTTTTGTTTTTCGCTTTTTTGTTTTACAAGCATAATTATATACACCTTAATAAACCTTGTCAACTGTTTTACGCATAATTTTAAAAAATATTTAATATTTTTTTCATTTTCAAGTATATTATTCATTTTAAACGAATTATTTTTATTTGCTCAATTTGTTTTTGAACTTCTTTGACTGCCGTTCCGCCTTCGGAAGTCCTATTATTAACGCAATTTATCAATGAAATTGCGTCATACAAGTCTTCCTCAAATATATTATTTATAGCTTTGTATTCGCTTATTGTAAGGCTATCAAGAGTCTTGTTTTCTTTAATACATTTAGAAACGATTTCTCCCACTAGTTTATATGCCGACCTAAACGGCATCCCTTTTTTAGTTAAGTAGTCCGCTAAATCTGTTGCATTGATAAAGCCTTCCTTTCCTGCTTGAAGCATTTTTTCACTATTGATTTTCATTTCGTCAATCATTGGGGCAAAAACTTGTAAACAAAGTTTAACTGTATCAATAGAATCGAAAAGTCCTTCTTTATCTTCTTGCAAATCTTTATTATAAGCTAAGGGCAAGCCTTTCATAACAGTTAAAAATCCCATAAGATTTCCGTAAACTCTACCCGTTTTACCACGAACAAGTTCAGCCATATCGGAATTTTTCTTTTGTGGCATTATAGAAGAACCCGTCGTAAAATTATCTGACAGTTCAACAAACTTAAATTCCCAACTTGACCACAACAAAATTTCTTCACTAAAACGTGATAAATGCATCATTATCATTGAACAAATAGCAAGCATTTCTACAATACTGTCCCTATCGGAAACGCCATCCATAGCGTTATTGTAAATATTATCAAAGCCCAAAAGTTTTGCTTCATACTCCCTATCGGTATCGTAAGTAGTACCTGCTAATGCACAACTGCCTATCGGGGAAACGTTTATCCTTTTATAGAAATCGTTAAGCCTATCAATATCTCTAATAAACATATTTGCGTATGTTAAAATATGAAATCCGAAAGTAATTGGCTGAGCCCTTTGCAAATGCGTATATCCCGGCATTATTGTTTCACTGTATTTTTCTGCCTTTGATAATATAACCATTACAAGTTCTTTTAAAAGTTTAACGATATTCTTATTTTCTTCCCTTAAATAAAGTTTCTCATCAAGAGCAACTTGGTCGTTCCTGCTCCTTGCAGTATGAAGTTTTTTACCCACTTCGCCTATTCTCTCCGTCAAAACACTCTCGATAAACATATGAATATCTTCGGCATTCAAATCAATATCAAGTTTTCCGCTTTCAATATCATTTAATATTTCTGTTAAACCACCAACTATTTTTTCACAGTCTTCTACCGCTATTATATTTTTCAAAGCAAGCATTTTGGCATGAGCGATACTTCCCTCAATGTCAAACTTATACAATCTTTTATCGACCCCGATAGAAGAATTCAATTTGTCGGCAAAATTATTTATTGTGCCGTCAGTACGACCTATCCACATTTTATTCATAAATACCTCACTAATAAAACTGCCCCGTTAAATCGCAGGGCAGTTAAAATTTTACTTATTATTCTTTTTTGTAACTTGTGCTTGAACTTTAATAGGAAGACCAAATAATTCAATAAAACCACCGGCATCCGCTTGGTTATAAACATTATCTTCTCCAAAAGTAGCAATCTCTTCCGAATATAAAGACCAGTCGCTCCAAGCACCTGCCTTTATCATATTACCTTTATACAATTTTATACGAACTTTACCTGTAACATGCTCTTGAGTTTTATCTACAAAAGCTGAAAGAGCCTCTCTTAAAGGCGTAAACCACTGACCGTTATAAACAAGTTCCGCAAAAGTAACAGATAATTCTTGTTTCTTATGCATTGTCATTTTATCAAGGCACAAAGTTTCCAAATAATTATGAGCAAAATACAAAATCGCTCCGCCCGGGGTTTCATAAACACCCCTACATTTCATCCCAACAAGCCTATTCTCTACGATATCAAGAAGTCCGATACCGTTCTCTCCACCAACTTTATTAAGCGACAAAACAATCTCTTTTTGGCTCATTTTCTTCCCGTTATAAGAAACAGGAACGCCCTTTTCAAATTCAATTTCTATATACGTCGGTTCATCAGGAGCCTTAATCGGAGAAACGCCCAACTCTAAAAATCCTTCCTTTTCATATTGCGGTTCATTCCCGACATCTTCTAAGTCTAAACCTTCATGTGATAAGTGCCACAAATTTTTATCCTTTGAATAATTCGTTTCTCTGTTTATTTTCAAAGGAATGTTATGAATTTCTGCATAATCTATTTCTTCTTCACGTGATTTAATTTTCCATTCTCTCCACGGGGCAATTATGGGTATGTTCGGAGCAAATGCCTTTATTGCAAGTTCAAATCTTACTTGGTCATTACCCTTACCTGTACAACCATGACAAATAGCGTCCGCATGTTCTTTCTTTGCAATTTCCACAATCCTCTTTGCTATAATAGGACGTGCAAATGACGTACCAAGCATATATTCTTCATATTTTGCTCCTGCCTTAACAGTAGGAACAATATAATCTTCCACAAACTCATCCGAAAGGTCTTCAATATAACACTTAGAAGCACCTGTCTTCAATGCTTTTTCTTCTAAACCTTCAAGTTCATCCGCCTGTCCAACGTTTCCTGAAACAGCAATGACTTCACAATTATTATAATTTTCTTTAAGCCAAGGAATAATTATTGACGTATCGAGACCTCCCGAATATGCCAAGACAACTTTTTTGATATTTTTTTTATCCATAAAAACCACTTCCCTTTTCCGTTTGATAATTATTATACTTTTTTATATATTTTTGTCAATCAAATATCATATAAAAATTAAAT
>JAZLMI010000024.1:0-5500 GCA_045598545.1 Christensenellaceae bacterium
TATAGCGGACGCATATTTATCTAACACCCTCGGAAGCGGTTGGGAATGGTGGCATAATTTCTATGAATTCCATAAACTTGCAATCGACGAATTAGAAGCGTTTAATTACGAAGAGTATAAAAAGAACGGGTTTAAGGTAAATAAACTTGGCGACTACGATTTAACGCTTGATTTCGATAAAAAACCCGAATAGTAATTCAATGATAGAGGCGTTAGAAACCAGATTTAATTTCTAACGCCTTTTATATAAATATGCTTGACAAAAATATCCGTAAGTGATAGCATATAAAAAAGGAAACTTTTAAGTCGATACGAGATATCGATAAGGTTCAAATAAATAGGTGCGTATTGTACTTTTATTATGCTTATTTTACCTTGTCGATTGACAAGGTATTTTTTTTGGAGAAGAATTTTGGATAAAAGAGTTCAGATAATGGACGAATCCGGTATTATTCGTTCGCTTGCAAGAATTTCGCACGAAATAACCGAGAGAAATAACGGAACGGAGAATATCGTTGTATTCGGGATAAAAAAGCGTGGTGTTATTCCGGCAAAATTGTTGTGCGAAAATCTAAAAAAATTTGAAGGGAAGGATATTCCGTTCGGAATGCTTGACGTAACCGAAAAACGGGACGATTATACCGAAGAACAAAAAAACAAAGTTAAAACCGAAAGTGTTATTCCTTGCGATATACAAAACAAGACGGTTATAATAGTAGACGACGTTTTGTACACGGGAAGGACTGTTCGTGCGGCAATAGAAACATTGTTTTCGATATCTCGTCCTAAGTCTGTTCAACTTGCAGTTATAATCGACAGGGGGCATAGAGAAATTCCTATTCGTCCCGATTACGTCGGAAAGAATATTCCGACTTCAAGACACGAGAAGATTTCCGTGGTTATGGATAACGAAATTGATAACGGCGTTTATATATTGAGCGAATAACCGAACGGAAAAAGGAGATATAAAATGGGCTTGCAAAAAAAAAGTAAGATTATAACAGGAACAATACTCAATGAAAAGTTGTTGGGCAATGTTTCTGATTTTTCGGTTTTTGCAGAGTTTTTTAACAATCAAGAATATACTATTTTTCCCGGTTTTTGTGATGTTCACGTACATTTCAGAGAGCCGGGTTTTTGTTATAAAGAAACGATACTTTCTGGGACTGTTGCCGCCGCACACGGTGGATACACAGCGGTTTGTACAATGCCTAACCTTAAACCTGTTCCGTGTTCAAAGGAAAGTTTGGAGATAGAATTGTCGTTAGTTAAGAAAGACGCCGTAATAGGTGTATATCCTTACGGCTCGATAACTGTCGACGAAATGGGGGAAAGGCTTTCAAACTTTTTGGAAATGAAGGAGAACGTAATAGCCTTTTCCGACGACGGGAAAGGAGTTCAAAACGCCGAAATGATGGAATCGGCGATGCTAAAAGCCAAATCGCTTGATAAAATAATAGTAGCACATTGTGAAGATAATTCGTTGATTTTCGGCGGTTATATACACGACGGAATTTATGCAAAAGAACACGGGCATAAAGGAATTTCGTCCGAGAGTGAATATAAACAAATAGAAAGGGATTTGGTTTTAGCGAAAAAGACGGGAGTAAAGTATCACATTTGTCACATTTCCACCAAAGAAAGTGTCGAACTCATAAGAAAGGCAAAGAAAGACGGCGTAGACGTTACTTGTGAAACCGCACCGCATTACATTTTGTTAGACGAAAGCGATTTAAAAGAGAGCGGAGATTACAAAATGAATCCGCCACTTCGTTCAAAGGAAGATAGGTTGGCAATATTAGAGGGCGTTGTTGACGGAACAATCGATATGATTGCGACTGACCACGCCCCACATAGCGAAGAAGAAAAAAGTAGAGGTTTAAAAGACAGTTTATTTGGAATAGTGGGAATAGAAACAGCTTTTCCGCTTTTATATACAAACCTTGTAAAAAACGGTGTTTTAAGTATAGAAAAACTAATTGATTTATTATCGATAAATCCACGCACAAGGTTTAATATTCCGTATAACGGATTTTGTGTGTGGAACCTAAATAGTCAGTATGAAATAAATAAAAAGTTTTTCCTTTCTAAAGGAAAGTCTAGCCCATTTATAGGACAAAAGGTTTACGGAAAAAATATGCTTACCGTGTATAACGGCAAAGCGATATATAAAAAATAAAAGCCCAAGGAGATACTTATGGCAAAAAGAACAGATTTAAAAAAAATACTTATTATCGGTTCGGGTCCTATCGTAATAGGACAAGCAGCCGAATTTGATTATGCTGGAACGCAAGCGTGTTTAGCACTTAAAGAAGAAGGTTATGAGGTCGTGCTTGTAAACTCTAATCCTGCAACCATAATGACGGATACGCAGATTGCAGACAAAGTTTATATGGAGCCTTTAACTTTAGAATACATAGCGAAAATATTAAGATACGAGCGTCCTGATGCAATCGTTCCGGGAATAGGTGGACAAACGGGATTAAATCTTGCTATGCAACTGGAAAAGAAAGGGGTATTAAAAGAGTGCCAAGTAGAACTTTTGGGAACTAGTAGCGAAAGCATAGAGCGTGCCGAAGACAGAGAACTTTTCAAAAAAATGTGCCAAAAAATCGGCGAGCCTGTTATTCCGTCCGAAATCACTTACGATATTAACCAAGCCTTAAAATCGGCACACGAAATAGGTTACCCTGTAGTTCTTCGTCCTGCGTTTACGTTAGGCGGAACGGGTGGCGGTTTTGCTTATAACGACGACGAATTAAAAGAAATTGCAAGAAACGGTTTTGAACTTTCTCCCGTTCATCAAATACTCGTTGAAAAGAGTGTGAAGGGATATAAGGAAATAGAATTTGAAGTAATGAGAGACGGCTCTGATAATGCCATAACGATATGCGGTATGGAAAACGTTGACCCCGTAGGTATTCACACGGGCGATTCCATAGTTGTTGCACCTATTCTTTCATTAAACGAACACGACTTAAAGATGCTTAACGACAGTGCTTTAAAGATAATAAGGGAATTGAAAATTGCAGGCGGGTGTAACGTTCAGTTTGCACTGAATCCAAAAACGAGCGAGTATTATCTTATCGAAGTAAATCCGAGAGTATCACGTTCATCGGCACTTGCCAGCAAAGCGAGTGGATATCCGATTGCAAGAGTAACTGCAAAGATTGCAGTCGGTATGGAACTTAAAGATATTCCTGTTGCAGGCGGAACGGCAGCGATAGAGCCTTCACTTGATTATATCGTTGCAAAATTTCCACGTTTTCCTTTCGATAAGTTTTCAAGTGCGTCAAACGAACTCGGCACGCAAATGAAAGCAACGGGAGAAGTAATGGGTATAGGTTCAACTCTTTCGGAGTGTATGCTTAAATCCGTTCGTTCTTTGGAAATAGGTGCAGACCATTTCCATTTATCAAAATTCGACGGGTTTTCAGACAATGAACTTTTAGAATACGTAAAAAAGTTTAAGGCAGACGGAATATTTGCAGTATCCGAACTTTTACGCCGTGGGACGACAATAGAAAAATTACACGAAATTACTATGATAACTCCGTTGTTCCTTGAAACTATTAAAGGGATAGTCGAAATGGAACAACTCTTAAAAACAAAAAAGAACGATGTTAAAACTTTAAAGGAAGCAAAAGTTCTCGGTTTTTCGGATAGATATATCGCAAAACTTTGGGCAGAAAAAGAAATTGAAATATATTCTTTAAGAAAGGCGAACGGCATTACGCCTGTGTTTAAGATGGTTGACACTTTACATACGGGCTACTATATTGCTTATCTATATTCGACGTATTTAAATTTACTTGATAAAAACGTTAAAAACGAATCGAGGATAACCGATAAAAAGAAGATTGTCGTTTTGGGGGCAGGACCTATTCGTATAGGTCAAGGGGTAGAATTTGATTATTCGACAGTTCACGCCGTTCAAACTATAAGGCGTTCGGGCTTTGAATCGATAATTATCAATAATAACCCCGAGACAGTATCGACCGACTACACAACTTCCGACAAGTTATACTTTGAACCGTTGACGCCGGAAGATGTTATGGCGATAATAGACTATGAAAAACCCGAAGGGGTAATTGCGTCTCTCGGCGGACAAACCGCAATAAACCTTGCCACACCGTTAAACGATAGAGGAATTAAAATAATCGGCACTGACTGTAATGCTATTGATAAAGCAGAAAATAGAGATTTGTTCGAAAAACTTTTAACTGAACTTAATATTCCGCAACCAAACGGTTGTGCCGTAACGAAAATAGAAGACGGGGTAAAAGTGGCAAGTGAAATAGGTTATCCTGTTCTTGTTCGTCCAAGTTTCGTTTTGGGTGGCAGAGCGATGCAAATAGTTGCAGACGAGAAAGGACTTCGTCATTACTTAAAAACTGCTGTTGAAATTGATGAAGATAAGCCCGTTTTGGTTGACAAATATATTATCGGAAAAGAAGTTGAAGTAGACGCAATTTGTGACGGATACGACGTGTTCGTTCCGGGAATTATGGAACTTGTTGAAAGAACGGGTATTCACTCGGGCGACAGTATTTCGGTTTATCCTTCCTTTTCTATCTCGGATAAGGTTAAAGGAACAATATTAGAATATGCCAAAAAGTTGGGACTTGGAATAGGCATACGTGGATTATATAATATTCAATTCATAGTAGACAAAAACGAAAAGGTATATATTATCGAGGTTAATCCACGTTCAAGTAGAACAGTTCCGTTTTTATCAAAAGCTACTGGGTATAGCCTTGCCGATATAGCAACTGAAGTAATACTCGGTAAAACCTTAAAAGAACAAGGGATATTCGGGATTTATCCCGAAGAAAAGAAACGTTTTTACGTTAAAGTTCCGGTGTTTTCATTCAACAAGATTAAGGGGCTTGACGCATATCTTTCGCCCGAAATGAAGTCAACGGGTGAAGCAATAGGCTATGACGACAAACTTAATCGTGCTTTATATAAAGCCTTGCAGGCTTCGGGGACAAAACTTCAAAACTACGGAACGGTTTTTGCGACGATAGCCGATTCGGACAAGGACGAAGCGTTACCGCTTATAAGAAGATTTTATAACTTGGGATTTAATATAGAAGCGACAAAAGGTACTGCAAAATACTTAAAAGAAAACGGAATACGTACCCACGTTTTGCAAAAAATAAGCGACGGTAGTAACGAAATACGTGATTCTATCCGTCAAGGACATATCGCTTACGTTATCAATACCGGAAAAGTAGGGGAAATAGACGTTCAAAGCGACGGCGTAGAAATAAGAAAATACGCAATAGAAAGCAACGTAACGATGTTTACTTCACTTGATACCGTAAGGGTTTTATTGGACGTTTTGGAAGAAACTACGCTTACTATTTCAACCATTGACGCATAACGAACGGAGAAAAAATGAATAGAGTATTATTTACGGTAAAAGAAAATAGAGCCTTAACCGAAAACGTTTATAAAATCGTTTTATTGGGAGATACGCAAGGTATCATACGCT
>JAZLMI010000025.1:0-2669 GCA_045598545.1 Christensenellaceae bacterium
CGCAAGCGACGAACCCAAAGGTCGTTCCCGCTACATCCTACGAAACAAAATCAATCACCCAAAAGGGTGTTTTATTTTGTTTGGAGCGGGTGATGGGAAACATCTCCGCTACCGCTACGATGTCGCAAGCGACGAACCCAAAGGTCGTTCCCGCTACATCCTACGAAACAAAATCAATCACCCAAAAGGGTGTTTTATTTTGTTTGGAGCGGGTGATGGGAATCGGACCCACGCTGCCAGCTTGGAAGGCTGGAATTCTACCATTGAATTACACCCGCAAACGTTTTCCTTTTGACAATGCTTATAAATTGTATCAAAACAAAAAATCATTGTCAACCGTTTATCGAAGATTTTTAAAAATTTTCTTATAAAATAAGATAAAAGGCAATATTAGGTAACGTAAAATATAAAAGCGAAAATCTTTTGACATATTGTTTAATGGAAGGTATAATATATTATATTGTTTAACGTTAAAAAAATAGGGGTAATTATATAATGCATAGAGATATATATGAAAAATGGTTAAAATCCAAAAAATTGAATAAAGAAGAGATAGAAGAATTAAAAAGTTTAAAAGACGAGAAAGATATAGAATATCGCTTTGGTAAAGATTTGGAATTCGGCACGGCGGGAATGCGTGGCATTATAGGAATGGGTACGAATATGATGAATATTTATACTGTAAAGCAAGCGACTCAAGGGCTTGCCGAATATATAAAGTCTTTGGGTGAAAAGGCAAAAAAACGTGGTGTTGCAATATCTTATGATACGAGAAAAATGTCCTTTGAATTTGCTTTTGCATCGGCATTAGTTCTTTCTAATAACGGAATAAAAGCATATTTGTTTGATAAAGTTCATCCTGTTCCTATGCTTTCTTTTGCGGTGCGTTCGTTAAAGACGGTTGCGGGAATAATGATAACTGCAAGCCATAATCCAAAAGAATATAACGGCTATAAGGTTTACGGTGAAGACGGGGCACAAATGTCTCCCGAAGCTACCGAAGAAGTAGTTAAATACATAAAGAAAATAGGAAATCCGCTTTCAGATAAGATTTTGTGCGACGAAAAAAAGGACGATAACATTTATTCTATTCCGTCTTTGTTAGACAGAAAATACTATAAGAAGATAATAAAATTATCTCTTTCCAAAAAAGAGATAAAGGCTGTGGGTAAAACCATAAAATTAGTATATACGCCCGTTCACGGAAGCGGATATATTCCCGTAACTTCTATCTTAAAAAAAATGGGCATAAATGCGACGTTAGTGGCTGAACAAGTACATCCGGACAGTGAGTTTTCTACGGTAAAAGTGCCAAACCCCGAATATAAAGAAACTTTGTCTTTGGGGATAAAACTCGCTAATGAAAAAGGGGCGGACGTAGTGTTCGGAACAGACCCCGATTGCGATAGACTCGGGGTGGTTATAAGAGACGATAACGGAGAATTCGTCGCACTTTCCGGAAATCAATCGGGAATATTGCTTTTAGATTATATATTAGGAAGACTTCAAAAAAGCGGTGAGTTAAACGATAAGTGCTTTGTCGTTAAATCTTTCGTTACCACGAGTATGGCAAAACTTATTGCCGACAGTTATAACGTAGAACTTTTCGAAGTTCCGGTAGGGTTTAAGTATATAGGCGAAAAGATAAAGGAATTAGACGATACGGGAATAAAGAAGTTTGTTTTCGGATTTGAAGAATCTTGCGGATATTTAAGAGGAACGCATGCGAGAGATAAAGACGCAGTAGTTGCAAGTATGCTTTTTGCGGAAATGGTGTGTTATTATACTTATCACGGAATAAAGGTGTATGATAAACTTATGGAACTTTATAAAAAGTACGGATTTGTGTACGACACTAATGAAAGTACTGTTTATAAAGGACTTAACGCAATGAAGGAAATGAACGCCGTAGTCGACAAAATGAAAACTGTTAAGATAGAAGAACTCGGCGGACTTAAAGTAAAGGCGGTAAGAGATTATTCTTCTTTAACTAAAACTCTTTTAGACGGCAAAAAGGAAAAGATAGATTGTTCTAAAGTAAACGCAGTGTATTACGAATTGGAAGGTGGAAGTTTCTTGTGCTTAAGACCTTCCGGAACAGAGCCTAAACTCAAAGTTTATTATTCGTTAAAGGGTAAGGATGAAAAATCGGCAACAAAGTTGTTTGAAAGAATTAAAAAAGACTTTGCTGAATATTTAAAATAAAATTTAGTGAATTATCGTAAAGCGAGTAGGTTAAAACCTACTCGCTTTTTTCTAAAAATTACCATTTTATAAAAATGGCGTAAATATCTCTTAAAAAGGCGTATTTTAAGCAAAAAAAAGGTAGTCAAAAAAAAATTAAAAAACATTGAAAAACATTTGATTTTTGCTTGACTTACATTTTCGTAAATGGTAATATATATAGGCTATCGTTTTGAGATGATAGCCTTTTTTGTGAAAATTTAAGGCAAAAATTCACAGCCTAACCGTTGTTAGGAAACATTGTAGATTGACAACTGCATAGAGAGAGAAGAGATTAGTAAAACAATCTCGAGAAGACTTAAAATATCTAATAAAAAGATAGAGTACATTAAGGCAAAGAGCAAATAAAGAAGAAAGACTAAGAAAAGAAATGAAAGGTTAATACGAAGAAACGTAGGAAACGATTCACGAAAATAGATAGTCGA
>JAZLMI010000026.1:0-2750 GCA_045598545.1 Christensenellaceae bacterium
TTTATCAATATTCGGTTGCGGTGGTAATAATGACAAAGAAGAAAATGCGGATGTAAAAACGGTTAAGATTTCTTATACTACGGCAGGATATGGCGATGCGTGGATAAAGGAAGCCGTTTCAAAATTTAACGAAACGTTTAAGTCGCAAAAAATTGAAGCAGTGCTTGGCAGATGCGACCCTAATTTTGGAAGTGATAAAGTTATGAACGAAATAAAGTCAGTTAAAAATAACGAATATGATTTATATTTCTCAATAGGTAGTAACTTAGTACCACAACTAATAGACGCTTCTTTTTCTGCTCTTAAAACTTTTGATGAAGTTCTTCTTGAAGATTTAACTGATTTTTATCAAACTTCTCCGATTAAAGTAGATGGAACGAACGAAGGTGGTAAGATTATTGATACAAGAAATGAAAATCTTATGATATATACTCAATATCTTAATAATCAAGAATCAAATTATTATGGAAAAAGTTTTAGTTTTCAGTGGACTTCTGCTTATGGTGGGCTTCTTTACAATAAACAACTTTTAAATCATTTCGGTTATACAAGCGCACCAAGAACGACAAGTGAAATGGTAGAAATGCTTGATGCTATTTTATTAAAAAATGAAAAAACGACAAATAATAAGAGTATTAAACCTATGACTTGGAGTGGTAAAGATAGCGCAGGTTATAGTGAATACGTTATTCTTACTATGCTTGCTCAATATATGGGAATTGAAGAATATAACAACTTCTTTAAAATGATTCCTACAACAGGTACAACGAAGAGTAACGGTTATGACGTTTATAACAATGAAGGTATTTTGTATTCGCTTGAATCACTTGCTAAACTTGTTGAAAAAAAATACGCAGCGGACGGAACGGTTACAACTGTAGACCACTTGTTTAGTGAACAAACGTTGTTGGACGGCGAAGCGGTTTTTGCTATAACCGGAGACTGGTGCTATAACGAAATGGTAGGCGTAGATTATACCGACGAAGAACTTAATAACATTGCTATTATGGCCGTTCCCGTTGTTTCGGAATTAGGTAGTAAGATAGGTGTTAGCGAAGCTATATTAAGAGAAATTATTTCACAAATAGACGAAGGGAAAACGGATAGTGCAATAGCAACAAGTTGTTCTTGTACTGCTGAACAAGTAGCAAAGGTTAGAGAAGCAAGGGGTGTATACCTTGAAAACGGTGTAACCCATCAAGCTTTCATACCTTCATACTCAAAAGAAAAAGACGTTGCTAAAAAATTCTTACAGTATATTGCAAGTAAAGATTTTGCTGAAAAGATTTATGCTAAAAAAGCTTATGGCATTACCGCAAATAGTAATGCTTCCGTTTCAACAAATGCCTATTTAACTTCTCTTTCAAACGTAACAAAGAAAAGTTATTCAACCCCTGTTGCCGATGCGTCTTGTTTGTCAACTATTAGAATGGGTACGGGTTTCACGTTTATTTTCCAACCGCAAACTTCTTATTCTGATATGACAAAGGGTTTGGCAAGTGGCATATATACTGCGCAAAATATTTATGAAAATGCAAAAAATACTATTAAAAACAATTGGAGTTCTATTATAGGTTAGTATGGCAAAAAGGCATTCAAATAGTTGCAGTATCACACAAAGCAAACGTGCAAAATGGTTTGTTTTTGCGTTTTTGATTTTTCCGGTTGTTCAATTTTTTGTATTCTTTATTTTTGTAAACTTTAAGTCAATAACAATGGCATTTTCGGATAGTAAAGGGATTATTGACTTTGGTTCGTCAAATTGGAAATATTTTTTGAACGAGTGGGCAAGTCAGTCAAGAGATATACAAATAAGTTTAAAAAACTCAGTTGTATATTTTGTGGTGTGCAATTTTATAAATCTGCCACTTGTAATAATTTTTTCTTACTTTTTATTTAAGAAATGTTTTGGTCATAAAGTATTCAGAGTTATATTCTTTTTACCGTCAATTATCGGAACGGTAGTTTTTTGTAAACTTTTCAGTTTCTTTGTAGGAAATATTCAAGGTGAAATGGGAATATGCCTAAAAGCCGTAAAATTTTTCTATGAGCTATTTGGTGCGGATTTACCGGAAAATATCGTTAGTCAAGGATTGCTGGGAGATTCTTCAACTGCTTTCGGAACTATAATGGCTGAAACACTTTGGACGGGTATGGGGCTATCAATGGTTTTAATATCCGGTGGACTTGCAAGATTACCGGAAGGAATTTTTGAAGCAGGAAAAATTGACGGTGTTTCTCTTTGGAGAGAATTTTTTAGTTTGGTATTACCGTTATTGATGCCAACGATTGCAAGTGTTTTCACGTTAAATATGGCAGGAGTCTTTACGTTTTATCAACCGGTTATGTTGCTGACCGAAGGTGCATTTGATACTTCAACGATAGGTTGGTATATAACGAGATTTACACTTGATAGGGCAAAGAAGTCTGGTGACGGTTTGAATTACCCTGCATTTATTGGCGTTTTAACAACCGTTGTTGCTGTTCCTTTTGTGTTTATAGTTCGTAAAATCATGGATTTATTTACTCCTGATGTTTCTTATTAAGGTGATATTATGGCAAAAATGAAAAAAAGATTTTTACGAAAACAACCACGAACAAAAAAAGAAAAGATTGCCTTAGGGATTGTTAGTATTATATTTGCAGTTTATGCTTTTTCATTAGTTTATCCTTTTTTTTGGTCATTATTTACTTCGTTAAAGACACAAAGGGAATTTAGAGGCAATGTTTTTGGAATACCTAAAACTTTT
>JAZLMI010000027.1:0-5593 GCA_045598545.1 Christensenellaceae bacterium
AAGCGAAACATTTGTCCACAGCGGAATTCAAGGCTAAAAAGATTATTGAAAAAGCCCAAGAAGAAGCTGACAAGATAAATAGCGAGACAGACAAACAAAAAGAGATAATCGAAGAAGCGAAAAACACAAAGTTATCTTCCCATAAAGGCAAACTGCAAGAACAAATTACCGCACTGCTTTCCGAGAACAAATCTCTTACTAAACGTTTAGATACTTCTATGAAAGAAACATTAGAATTCGCACAGGAAAATAGAAAACTGCAAGGTCAAGTTGAAACACTTTCTAAAATGGCAAAGGTTGGTTTAGTAGTTTCTAAATCGTATCCGAACATTTATAGAGAAATCACTTCACCGCAAAAAATGCCACTATCGCATAGCAATTATAATAGCAAAGATAGGTAATTAAAATCCCTACGGGGTAAGTGTATTCTACACTTTTACCGCTATGTCGATGACGCGGTTTATCAAATAAATGATCTTACGGAGAAAATACGTGGGCTGAGCCCTAATTGGAGTAATAAAAGGAGACACTATGAACAACTAATTTAATGGCAATCAAAAGCAACGAAACAGGTATTCCCGATTATGAGTTAGAGTCATTATCAAGAGTACTTTTACCCATTATTCAAAAGTATTTAACATCAGAACAAGGTAAAAAGGATTTTGCCGAGTGGCAAGAAAATCAACTTAATAGAAAAGTAAATAATAAATAATTCTGATTATATTTAACGGAAACACCACGTGTAAAATGTAGAAGTGGGATGTTAGTCTTACACTGGAAGTTAAGACAAAAGAGCGAATAGGCTAAAAACCTACTCGCTCTTTTCTTTTAAATAACAAAATAGCCCGAACGTCTTGTTTATCAAGAAAAAGTTCAAGCTATTAAGGCTTAATGTAAATTACCTATTTAAATGCAATTTTACACCTTGCCAAATTTTAAGTACCCCCACATGATTGCATAAATGACCAATAATCGAATTCTGTCACTATTGAGAAATCGATAATCGAGATTTTGCAATTCATTCCACAGATTTTAGCCTTACATTCCATAACATCCGTATCTTTTACCAAAGCTTCTAAAGTTTTTAAATCGGCTGCAGATGGAGTTGCCCTGTAAATAAATGGATGATTATGCAATACAAATAATCCCATGTTTGTAATTGAATTCTTTTTTATAAAATCTACTACATGTAAATCCACTACATCAAGATTAATTAAGTAACTGCTTGTTTGGGTTCCTTTAGTTTCAAACAAAACTCCATTTCCCTTATCGGTTATAGCAATAATTTTAAAATGCTCTATTTCTTCATGTCTAATTTCATTTAGCCAAACACTAATATCTAAATTACGACCATTAATATTTATTGTTGCACAATGTTTAGTCCCATCCTCATTGTAATATTGATTTTTTAGTTCTATAAATTTTTCGTCAATATTATTGGATGTTTCTTGAGCACATAAAAACTCTGCCGTTTCTCTAATTTTATCTTTATTAGCTTCAAAGTATTCTTTTGGGTTCACCTTGCAACCTCTTTTAGTAATTAGACAATCATAATAATTTCTTTTGTTTGTTGCTTCTATTTTAAAACAGATAAATTAAAATAACAAAATAGCCCGAACGTCTTCTTAATCAAGAAAAAGTTCAAGCTATTAAGACTTGGTGCGGATAAAGGGACTTGAACCCCCACTCTCTCGAAATAGATCCTAAGTCTATCGCGTCTGCCAATTCCGCCATATCCGCTTTTTATTTATTATACCATTTTATCTCTAAATGTCAAAGCAATAAAATACTTACCTTTAATTATTTTTGCCAAAAAATACCTTTTATAATTATTTCACATTAAAAATTATAAATCTATTGACTTTTGCTTTATATTATGTTATAAGTAAAGTATCAATACTATAATAGGTTAGTTATAATTTCTACAAAAATTTTATGGATAAAAATACCGAAAACAAAACTTTTTACGACGTAAAAAGTATGTCTGATAATCAACTTAAATCTTTATGCCAAGATTTAAGAAATCAAATAATAAGTGCCGTTAAAAATAGTGGGGGACATTTGTCTTCTAATCTTGGTATAGTTGAAACGACAGTCGCTTTATATCGCACTTTTGATTTTCCGAAAGATAAGTTGATTTTCGATGTGGGACATCAATGTTACGCTCATAAGATTCTATCCGGTCGGGGCGACAAGTTTAACACTTTACGGCAAGGTGGCGGTATATCGGGATTTCCCGATAAAGAAGAAAGCGAGTACGACTCCTTTTCGGTAGGGCATGCGGGAACTTCTATTTCGGCGGGACTTGGTATGTGTTCCGCAAGAGATATTAAGGGTGAAGATTATACCGTTATTAATGTCGTTGGCGACGGGGCTTTATTTAACGGATTAAATTTAGAAGCACTTACGGCTTCTGACAAAAAACCTAAAAATTACATAGTTATATTAAACGACAACGGTATGTCGATATCCGCTAACGTAAACGGACTTTATAAAAAACTTTCTCAAAAAACTACGAAGGATAGTTATATTAAAGGTAAAAAAGCCATAAAAAAAATATTCGGCAATTCCTTTGTTACTAGATTTTTGGGGAAAATAAAGAATTTCATAAAGCGTATTTTAGGCGGTAATTTCTTTGAAAGTTTAGGATTTAAATACGTTGGCGTAGTAGACGGAAACGATATAAATCAGTTGGTTAAGATTTTTTCGAGAGTGAAAGATTTATCTAAATACCGTCCTATTTTAGTACATATTAAAACGCAAAAAGGGAAAGGACTTTTAGAGGCGGAAGAACATTCCGATTTGTATCACGGTGTAGGTAAAAACCTTAAAACGTCAAGCGGTGGGTTTTCCGAAGTTTTAGGGAACAAACTAAATTCTTTAATAGATAAAGATAAAAATATAGTTGCGATTACCGCCGGTATGAAAGACGGCACCGGATTAAAAGAAGTTGAAAAAGAACACCCCGATAATTTCTACGACGTGGGAATTGCCGAAGAATATGCCGTTACTTTTGCGGCGGGTATGGCAACGGGCGGATTAAAACCTTTCGTCGCTATATATTCGACTTTTTTACAACGTGCTTACGACCAAGTTTTACACGACGTATGCTTACAAAACTTGCCTGTAATATTTTGTATAGACAGGGCGGGTTTTGTCGGGGAAGACGGCAAGACGCATCAGGGCGTATTCGATTTGAGTTATCTTTCGCATATGCCGAATATGACTATTCTTGCTCCTACTACTAAAGCGGAATTTGAAGACAGTATAGATTATGCACTTTCTCTAAATTCTCCCGTTGCTATAAGATATTCTAAAAATTGCGATTTTGTAGATAAGACGGTAAGTTTTGAAAAAGAGGCTTGGATAAAAGACTTAAAGTCGGATAATCCGAAGATAACGGTTATTTACGTAGGAAGCAATATGAAAAAACTCGCCTTGGATTTTGCAAAAATTCTGAAAGACGACGTAGACGTTATTTCGGCAAGAGTTGTAAAACCGTTAGACGAGAAAACGTTAAAGAGTATTTCTTCGAAAATAGTCGTTACGTTAGAAGAAAATAGCGTTATAGGTGGGTTCGGTGCTTCGGTTTTAAGCTATTTTGCAAAAGACGGAAACGTTAAGGTTTTGAATTTCGGAGTTAACGATAAATTTGTTTCTCACGGCACGGTGTTATCGCAAATGCAAGATAACGGATTGACTGTTGAAAATATGATAAAAAGTTTAGAAAAATATTTAAATTTCAAAGGAGGAAATAATGAATAAAATATTAAAAGCTATGATTTTTTTGATAACCGACATAATTGCTTTCATTATAGCGTGGTTTTTTTCGGTTTCTATTCTAAGATATGATTTTGAATATTGTTTTTGGAACGAAATTTGGTATTTAATTATAGGGGTCGCTATCGTCGTATTAGTTAATTCCCTAATGGGGTTATACACAAAACTTTGGCAATATGCTTCTTTAATGGACGCAATTAAGATACTTATCGCAGGCGGTTTGGTTTCTATATATTTGGGAGTAGTTGCTTTTCTTACGATAGAACTTACTAAAGAGTGGGCTATTTTAGCGTGCTTTATTTATCTTGCAATACTTGCGGTAAGTAGATTCTTTTATAGAATTTCTTTAAACTTTTCAAATGACGCAGAAAGTAGAAAGAATCATTCTAATGCAACTAAGGTTATGATAATAGGTGCAGGAGATTCGGGTGCGACTTTAATAAAGGAAATAAAGACTTCAAAGCGTTTAAATATGAATCCCGTTTGTATTTTAGACGATAATAAAAATAAAATCGGAAACGAAGTATACGGCGTTAAGGTTGTGGGAAAAGTTTCGGAGGCTGAAAAGTTTGCGGAAAAATTCGGAGTAGAACAAATAATAATCGCTATGCCTTCCGTAAACAGAAAAACAATGAGCCGAATAGTAACGGAATGTCAAAAAACAAATTGCATTATAAAAACAGTTCCGGGTATTTATCAACTTGCTACGGGACAAGTTTCCGTTTCTTCTATTAAAGACGTTGGAATAATCGACCTATTAGGAAGAGAGCAAGTTAAAGTCAATATGGAAGAAATTATGGGCTATATAGAGAATAAAGTCGTAATGGTAACGGGTGGTGGCGGGTCTATAGGTTCTGAACTTTGTAGGCAAATTGCGACTCATAATCCTAAACAACTTATAATTTTGGACATTTATGAGAACAATGCCTACGATATTCAGCAAGAGTTAAAAAGACATTATACCGATTTAAATCTCGTAACGCTTATAGCGAGTGTCAGAAGTAAAGAGAAGATAGACGACGTTTTCAATAAATATCAACCTCAAATAGTATTCCATGCGGCGGCACATAAACACGTTCCTTTAATGGAAGTAAGTCCTAACGAAGCGATTAAAAATAACGTTGGCGGAACTTATAACGTGGCTGACGCATCGGGTAGATTCGGCGTTGAAAAATTCGTTTTGATAAGTACGGATAAGGCTGTTAATCCTACTAACATTATGGGTGCAAGTAAGCGTATTTGCGAAATGATTATTCAATCTATGAATAAAAAATATAAAAATACCGATTACGTTGCCGTAAGATTCGGAAACGTTTTAGGGTCTAACGGTTCGGTTATTCCTCTATTTAAAAAGCAAATAGAAGAGGGAGGTCCGGTTACCGTTACTCATAAAGATATAATAAGGTATTTTATGACGATTCCCGAAGCAGTAAGTCTTGTTCTGCAAGCGGGGGCTTACGCAAAAGGCGGAGAAATATTCGTTTTGGATATGGGAGAACCTGTTAAAATTTATGATTTAGCAGAAAAACTTATTAAACTTTCGGGGTTAGAGCCTTTTGAAGATATAGATATAAAAATTACCGGATTAAGGCCGGGTGAAAAACTTTATGAAGAAAGACTTATGGCGGAAGAAGGGTTATTAAAAACGGATAACAATCTTATTTCCATAGGTAAACCTATAAAATTCGACGAAAAGAAGTTCTTTGAGAAAGTAACGAATTTAATAAATAAATCTTATGAGGAAACTGAAGAAATTAAAAATCTCGTTCACGAAATTGTGCCAACCTATAAAGCTTTTGAAGGTTCGTTAGGG
>JAZLMI010000028.1:0-5871 GCA_045598545.1 Christensenellaceae bacterium
ACATTATTAATAGGAGAATAATTTGAAGGTGCTTTTACCATTCCTGCTAAAACTGCACATTCGTTTAACGAAAGTTCTTCCGGAAGTTTATCAAAATAGAAAGCGGAAGCACAAGTAATCCCGTAACAATTTGCACCAAAATATATAGTATTTAAATATTTTTCTAAAATTTCATTTTTAGAGTATTTTTTTTCTAATTGTTTTGCGAGCTTAATTTCTATCATTTTTCTTTTAAGTGTTTTTTCGCTCGATAAATGAGTGTTTTTTATTAATTGTTGACTTATTGTGGAAGCCCCTTCCTTAAAAGACCCACTTTTTAAATTACCCAAAACTGCTCTTACAAGTGCTTTATAATCTATTCCTTTATGAGAGTAAAATCTTTTGTCTTCTATAGCGATAAAAGCGTTTTTAAGGTTTTTAGGAATCTTTTCTATAGGGGTAACTTCGTTCCCGTTTGATTCGACAGCGAAAATTTCGTCGTTTGAATCGTAATATTCTATTGTTCTCTCTAAATCTATAAGTTTATTCTTGTCAAGATTATATCCGGCTGTAACGATATTAAAGGAAAGAATAAATCCTAAGGATAAAATCACTAATATAAATAATAGAGTTAAAAATATCTTCGTAGTTTTTTTCATCTCAAATAGTATGACTAATTAAATATATATTATGCTAAAAATATTACTATAAAATTGACAAAATTCTTACAATAAGTTATTATATTAATATGGAAAATTTTAAAGGTAATTATTGTATCGTAACTTACGGGTGCCAAATGAATTTGCACGAATCGGAAAAACTTGCAGGCATTATGGAAAGTTTGGGATATAAAAAAACTGAAGATGAAAACGTTGCCGACGTAGTCATATTTAATACTTGTTGCATAAGAGAAAATGCCGAACAAAAAGCAGAAGGAAATATCGGTGCATTAAAACAGTTAAAGCGTAAAAACAAAAATATGATTATAGCTGTAGGTGGGTGTATGACTCAACAAAAAGGTAAGGCAGAATCCTTACTTAAAGAATTCCCGTTCATAGATATAATTTTCGGTACGCACAATTTAGAACAGTTTAAAAAATTGTTTATAGAAAAACAAAACTTAAAAAAATCTTTGATTGACGTTTGGAAAAATGAAGGCGAGGTTATGGAAGGTGTTGAAAAATCTCGTACAAGTTTCCCGAATGCTTGGGTTAATATTTCATACGGTTGTAATAATTTTTGTTCTTATTGTATAGTTCCTTACGTTAGAGGAAGAGAACGTAGTAGAAAACTTGAAGATATAGTAAAAGAATGTAAAGATTTGATAGGTGAAGGGTATAAAGAAATTACTCTTTTGGGACAAAACGTAAATTCTTACGGACACGATTTGGAAAACACCGACTTTCCTTCGTTGATAAGAGAAATTTCAAAAATAGAGGGCAAATTTAGATTGAGATTTATGTCTAACCATCCTAAAGATTTAACGGAAGAAATGGTCAAGGCTATTGCTGAAAGCAATAAAACTTGTAAATCTATACATTTACCCGTTCAATCCGGTTCGACTAAAATTTTAAAACTTATGAACCGTAAATATACTAGAGAAGATTATCTTGATAAAATCAAACTTTTACGTTCTTATATTCCGGATATTTGTATTACCACTGATATTATGGTGGGTTTCCCAACTGAAACGGAAGAAGATTTTAACGATACTCTAAATTTAGCAAAAGAAGTAAGATTTTCAGGGGCGTTTACTTTTATATATTCTAAAAGACAGGGAACTCCAGCAGCCAATATGGATTTTCAAATAGACGAAGAAACGTCTAAGAGAAGAATAATGAAACTTATAGATTTACAAAATTCGTTTAATCGTGAAGATTCGAAGTCGTATTTAGGTAAAACCATTGAAATTTTGTGCGAAGGATTTGATGATAAGAAAAATAAATTCCTTGGGAGAGACACCTACGGAAGAATGGCATATTTTGACGGGGATAATCTTATAGGAAGGTTTGTAAACGTAAAGATAACCGAAACGGGAGGTATTTCTCTATTAGGAGAAGTTGAAGAAATTTTATGAAGATACAAAACAAATTATCTCCAATGATGCAACATTACGTTGCTACAAAAGAAAAATATAAAGATTGTATTTTGTTTTACCGCTTAGGTGATTTTTACGAAATGTTTTTTGAAGATGCCGTAAAAACGTCTGAACTTTTGGAACTAACGCTTACCGGTAAGGACTGCGGAATGGAAGAGAGAGCTCCAATGTGTGGTATACCTTTTCACGCAGCAGATATGTATATATCTAAACTTGTTTCTATGGGAGAAAAGGTTGCTATATGCGAACAGTTAACAGAACCTAACGGCAAAAATCTCGTTGAAAGGGATGTTATAAAAGTAGTTACGGCAGGGACAGTAACAAACAACGAACTTATTGATGAAAAGATAAATAATTTCTTAGGGGCTATATACGAAGATAAAGATTGTATGGCATTTTCTTGGGTTGATATAACGACGGGGGAATTTTTTACTAAAAGTTTTTGCGGAGAATACAAAACATCTGAGGCGGTAGACCTTTTGGTAAAAGTTAATCCTGTTGAGATAATAGGAAACGATATGGCGGTAAATACTTTTAGAGAGATACCGCTTATTATTCACGGAATATTGCCAAAGCCTAATTATTTTAGTGAAAGTGAATTCTCTTTTGAAATTGCCGAAAGTAACTTAAAAACTCAACTTAAAGTTTTTTCCTTAAACTCTTTTGGATTTAAAGAAAATGACTGTTGCATTAAGTCTTCGGGGGCTCTTATCACTTATTTAAAAGAAACACAAAAACACGGTTTAGTCAATATAAACAGTATTAAAGTAGAAAACGGCGAGAAACGTATGATGTTGGACGTTTCTGCGATAAGAAATCTTGAACTTGTAAAAACTTTAAAAGACGGCAAATCCTACGGCTCTTTGTTGTGGCTTTTGGACAAAACCAAAACGAGTATGGGAGCAAGAAAACTATCATCTTGGATATTGTCGCCGTTAAACGATATAAAAGAAATAAATTATAGGCTTGATGCCGTAGATAGTTTATGCAAAAATACTTTAATTAGAGAAACGGTTAGAGAAACTTTATCTTCAATAAAAGATATAGGAAGAATAGCCGGAAAAATATCTAACGGAAACCTTAATCCAAAAGATTGTATCGCTCTTAAAAATTCTTTGGCAGTTTTACCCAGTGTTAAATTTCAGTTGTCTGGAATAAGTTCAGCGTTTATTTCAAACATTGTAAATTCTTGTTATGATTTTTCCGATACCGTGACCTTATTAAATAACGCTATTGATGAAGACTGCTCTTCCGTTATGAAAGACGGTGGATACATAAAGAAAGGGTTTAATCAAGAATTAGACCAACTTAAAAGTTTAAATGTTAACGGTAAGAATTTGATAGCCGAAATGGAGGCGAGAGAACGCACTAAAACCGGAATTAAAAATTTGAGGATTTCTTATAATAGAGTTTTTGGGTATTATATAGAAGTAACCAATTCATTTAAAGAATTAGTGCCGTATGAGTATGAAAGAAGACAAACGCTTGCAGGTGCCGAAAGATACGTTACGGAAGAATTAAAAGAATTAGAACAAAAGATATTAACAAGTGAAGAACGTGCGTTAAGACTAGAAGCGGAATTATTTGCGAAAATAAGAGATTTTTTAGCATCGGAGATTGCCGAACTTCAAAAAACTGCAGATGCTATAGCTGATTTAGACGTAATTATTTCCTTATCAACAGTTGCCAAGGAAAATGATTATATAAGACCGATTATTGCAAAAAGTTCCGAGAATTTAAAAATTATAGAAGGAAGGCACCCTGTCGTTGAAAAAATTTCAAAACAAAGGTTTGTTCCTAATGATTGTATTTTAGATAGTTTTGAAAACAGAACGATGATAATAACAGGTCCTAATATGGCAGGGAAAAGCACGTATATGCGTCAAGTTGCTTTGATAACACTTATGGCTCATATTGGCTGTTTTGTTCCAGCAAAAGAAGCCGTTATCCCTATTACCGATAAAATCTTTACGAGAATCGGAGCTAGCGATAATCTCATTTTAGACCAAAGTACGTTTATGGTTGAAATGAACGAAGTCGCAAATATTTTAAATAATGCAACGGAAAACAGTTTGCTTATTTTAGACGAGATAGGAAGAGGAACAAGCACTTTCGACGGGCTTAGTATTGCTTGGGCAGTAGTTGAAGAAGTTACGGAAAAAATAAAATCAAAAACAATGTTTGCTACCCACTATCACGAACTTACCGAACTTGAAGGAAAAATCGAAGGCGTAAAAAATTACAAAGTAACCGTAAAAGAAATGCAAGGCGGTATAGTGTTTTTGCGTAAAATTATGAGAGGCGGTACAAATAGAAGTTTCGGAATAGAAGTTGCTGAGCTTGCAGGCATCAAAAAGTCTGTAATAGATAGGGCTAAACAAATTTTAAAATCTTTGGATAAAAACGATATATTAAAAGGAAGCGAATTTAACGAAGAAAACAGACAAGAAATAAAACTTTCGGAAATTGAAAGGATAATTAAAGACTTGGACGTTAATAATCTTTCTCCCGTACAAGCATTTAACGTTCTTTTGGATTTAAACGAGAAGGTAAAGGGAAATGAGTAAAATAAATATTTTAAGCAGTAAAATATATAATAGGATTTCTGCGGGGGAAGTTGTTGAAAGACCTGCTTCGGTTGTAAAAGAACTTGTTGAAAATTCTATTGATGCAGGAGCAAAAAACATAACGGTAACTATAACCGACGGCGGAATATCTTCTATAATTGTTTCGGATAACGGAAGCGGTATAGAAAAGTCTGAGATGAAAAAAGCTTTTTTACCTCACGCTACAAGCAAAATATCTTCCGTTTCCGATTTGGATAACATTTGTTCTTTGGGTTTTAGGGGGGAAGCAATTCCAAGTATTGCATCGGTTTCTAAAATTAAAATAATTTCTAAAACCAAAGAACAGGAATTGGGAGCTGAAATTTATTGTGAAGGCGGTGTAATGGGAGAATTGTCAGATTCGGCATCTCCAACAGGTACCGAAATAACGGTTAATAATTTGTTTTTTAATACACCTGCAAGAGAAAAGTTTTTGAAGTCAACCCGTTCGGAAGAAAGTGAAATCTCTACGGTAATGGCAAGATTTATTTTAGGTAACCCGTTTATAGCATTTAAATATATTGCCGACGGAAAGCTTATCTATCAATCTTATGGCGACGGAGAAGAGGCTTCTTTTATATCTGTATACGGTACGAATACTTTGAAAGATTGCTTTTATATAGATACGGAGAAAAACGGCATTAAAATAAAAGGATACATAGGAAAACAGTATTTTTCAAAAGGTAATAGGACATATCAAACTGTATTTTTAAATAACCGATATATTGTAAATCAAACAATAATGGCAGCAATTTCTAATGCTTATTCTGCATATTTAATGACGAGACAGTACCCGTTTTGCGTCATAAACGTAAGTGTACCTACACAGGAAGTAGATGTGAACGTTCACCCGAATAAACTTGACGTAAGATTTTCGAACAATCAAATTATATACGGGGCAATATACTCTGTTATATCCAAAGTTTTAGACGGTTCCTTTGAAGCATTAAATATTGTTGCAAAAGATGACGTTTTACCCGAAAATAAACAAAATATCACCACAAAAAGTAATGATTATGTCAGACATAATAATTCTTTTAATACTACGAAAGACGTTTCTTCTGCACAAGAAAAATTTAACAAGATAGTTTTTCACGACGTTGCTTCTATTAAAGAAGAAAGGGTAGAGGATAGTAAAAGCGTTGTGGATATATTTGCTGAAAATAAGGCGTATTTAGAAAAACTTGA
>JAZLMI010000029.1:0-12011 GCA_045598545.1 Christensenellaceae bacterium
TAGCGGAGATGTTTCCCATCACCCGCTCCAAACAAAATAAAACACCCTTTTGGGTGATTGATTTTGTTTCGTAGGATGTAGCGGGAACGACCTTTGGGTTCGTCGCTTGCGACATTGATTTTGTTTTTTGAAATCCCTTTTAACAAATGGTGGCAAGAGCCAAGGTAAAATGCGCCTGTAGCTCAGCTGGATAGAGCACCGCCCTTCTAAGGCGGGTGTCAGGGGTTCGAATCCCTTCAGGCGCGCCAACCTTTATATGGCGGGTGTAGCTCAGTTGGTTAGAGCGCGAGATTGTGGTCCTTGAGGTCGTGGGTTCGACTCCCATCTCCCGCCCCACTAAATTTAGGGGTGTAGCCAAGCGGTAAGGCACTGGATTTTGATTCCAGCACTCGTAGGTTCAAATCCTGCCACCCCTGCCAAAACACGATATCCTCAGAGTAAAAGTTACATTATCCGCTTTTAGCTCAGTTGGTAGAGCACCTGACTCTTAATCAGGGTGTCCGGAGTTCGAGTCTCCGAAGGCGGACCAAAACAACTTAATATTGCCCCATTAGCTCACGTGGTAGAGCACGTGACTTTTAATCACGGTGTCCGGAGTTCGAGTCTCCGATGGAGCACCAAAAACAGCCCCAAACTTTGTTTGGGGCTGTTTTTGTTTTATTTTTATATTTATTACTCTAAAACGGCTTTTATTCTTCTTATGCCGGAAGCGGAAGATTCTTCCTTTAATATCCTAAATGTTCCAAGAACCTTTGTGTTCTCCACGTGAGGTCCACCGCAAATTTGTCTATCGACGTCGCCTATAGTATAAACGGAAACGATTTGAGTTTCGCTATCTGCGTGGAATACGCCGTAAGCACCCGTTTCTACCGCTTTATTATAAGGAATTTCTTCTCTTACTACGGGAATTCCCTTTTTTATAACGTCGTTTACAAAATTCTCCAAGTCTTTCAATTCTTGGTCTGTCATTTTATGGTCCAAATTAAAATCGAAACGCATACGTTCTTCGTTTATATTAGAACCTTTTTGACCTGTCCCTTTACCGAACATTTTGCGAAGTCCCGCAAGCATAATATGTGTAGCGGTATGATATTTCGTAGTTTTTTCCGTTCTTTCGGTAAGTCCGCCTTTAGCGTTTTGAGCCTCCGCCTTACTTATTTCTTGATGAATTTTAAACGCTTCGTTAAACCCTTCTTCGTCAACGGTTAAGCCTTTTTCTTCGGCAAGTTCTTTAGTTAATTCCAAAGGAAATCCGTAAGTATCGTAAAGTCTAAACGAGGCTTTTCCCGATATAACTTTTTCTTCGATAAAATTCGGGTCTTTTTCTTTCATAAATGCGTTCTTTCTCTCTATCCCGAAAATGGTTTTATCAAACTCCTTCATTCCGGAAGCCAAAGTCGCTTCGAATTTTTTAATTTCCTTTTCTATTTCGGACAATATATAGTCTTCTTTTTCTACTAGCAAAGGATATGCTTCGTCATATATCTTCTCGATAAATATTTTAGCGACTTCACACATTTCGGTAGACGCTATGTTTAAAGTCTTGCAATATCTTATCGCTCTTCTAAGCAGTCTACGTAAAATATATCCCGCTCCCGTATTAGAAGGAGTGATACCGTTTACGTCGCCTATGAGCATAACCGCAGTTCTGGTATGGTCTGCAACAACCCTTATAGCCTTTTTAGCCGTTTCATCATTATCGTAAGATTTCCCCGAAACTTTTTCCAAATGTTTTACGGAATCTATAAACAAATCGGTTTTATATCCGTCGTCAAGTTTATTTAAAAATACCAAAAGTCTATCTAAACCGAATCCGGTATCGACGTTTTTATGTTCTAATTCTTGATATTTTCCGCCCTCCAACTTTTTATATTGCATATATACGTCGTTACCTATTTCGACGTATCTTTTAGAAGTTAAAAAGTCCGAAGAATCTTTACCTTCTTCTCTCGGATAAAACCACTCGTTATCAGGACCGCAAGGCGTTCCTACCGTTCCTTCTAATTCCCACCAGTTATCTTTTTTGGGAAGATAAAAAATATTCTCGGGGCGAATTCCCAATTCTTTCAACAATTCTGCAGTTTCTATATCTTTCGGGACAGAATCGTTACCTTCAAATACGGTAGAACATATTTTATCTTTATCGAACCCGAAAATTTTTGTTAATAATTCAAAAGTCCAAGCAGTCTTCTCTTTCTTAAAATAGTCGCCCAAAGACCAGTTACCCATCATTTCGAAAAAAGTAAAGTGAGTAGCATCGCCTACGGAATCTATATCAACCGTTCTAACACAACCTTGTACGTTACAAAGCCTTGTCTTTCCCGAAGGATGAGGTTTCCCTAAAAGATAGGGCATTAAAGGTTGCATTCCGGCAACGTTAAACATAACCCCCGTAGTGCCGTCTCCGATTAAAGATACCGCTCCGATATTTAAATGCCCTTTACTTTCGTAAAATTTTATCCACTTTTCTCTTAATTCTTTTGATGCAATCATAATTTTGTCCTTTCTATATACTTTCAATATAAAAACTTACAGGTCTAAAACCGTCGTTACAAGAAATCATTGCGGAATTTTTATTCTTCATCCACCCGTCGTAAAAATCCGTTGCACCGTTTGACAGCGAAAAGACGAAAGGAAATAAATTTTGCCAAGCACTTTTGCAAAAGCCTTCCGGCATTTCGCCGTTTTTAGAGACAAAAACCTGTCCTTCTTTCATATCGCAAGCGTGCGAAATAGGATTTTCGTACTTTTCGATTAAATCCTTATGCAAAACTTTTTTTACTACGGTTATTTTTACGTCTTTCATTGTTTTTTAACAGCGGTTACTCCGTCCTTAGTTATTTGGACGTTATAACCTTTTCCTGAAATTTCCGCTCTTACTGCGTCTGCCGTAGCGTAATCTTTTTTAGACCTTGCATCTTGCATTTTATCAAGTAGTTCGGTTATTTCCTTAGGGATATCTTCAGAAACTTTTTCGTCCAAAAATTCTGAAACGTTTTCCTCAAAAAGCCCCAGAAGTGAATATGTCTTTTTTATTTGCGACAATTTTCCGCTAGCGGTTAAATCTCCCGAATTTAATTTTGATTTTATCTCTTTAAAATATCCGTACAAATTGGATATGGCAAGTGCCGTATTAAAATCGTCATCCATTGCCGAATTAAATTCGTTATCTATATCTTTATCTTCGCCTTGAATTTTAACGCCTTTATTCTCGGCAAGTTTGAATACCTTATAAAAATCTTTTAGATGTTTCTCCGCTTCCGGAAAAAGATTATCGGTAATATTTATATCGCCACGATAATTCGTTTGTAAGAGTGCAAATTTTATTACTTCGGGCGAATATTTATCCAGCAAATCTCTCAATAATAAACTATTTCCCAAAGACTTACTCATTTTTTGTCCGTTTACTTTTATAAGTCCGTTATGAATCCAAAAATTAGCAAAAGGTTTACCCGAAAGTGCTTCGCTTTGTGCTATTTCGTTTTCGTGATGAGGGAATATCAAATCTCTTCCGCCACCGTGAATATCTATTCTATCTCCGAACGCTTTTTTGTTCATTGTAGAACATTCTATATGCCAACCCGGGCGACCTTTTCCCCAAGGCGATTCCCAAAACGGTTCGCCCTCTTTTGCCGACTTCCACAAAGCAAAGTCCAAAGGATTTCTCTTTTCTTCGTCATTATCTATTCTGACGCCGTTCATTGCGTCTTCCAAATTTCTATGCGATAACTTTCCGTATGACGGAAAACTTTCCACCGAGAAATAAACGTCCCCGTTTTTAGTAGGATATGCGTACCCTTTTTCTATTAAAGCCTTTACAAACGCAATTATATCGCCTATACATTCGGTAGCTTTAAGCCAAATATCAGGTTCTCCAACCTTTAATCTACGCATTTCTTTATCTATGACTTTTATCATATTTTCAGCGTATTCTTCGGCGGGGATTCCCGTTTCATTGGATTTTTTTATAATCTTATCGTCTACGTCGGTATAATTTCTCGCATAAGTAACGTCGTAGCCCTTCTTTACAAGATACTTTCTTATGATATCATATATAAGGGCTTGATAAGCATGCCCTATATGTGCTTCTCCCGATACGGTTATACCGCAAGCGTACATATTAACTTTATTCCCGAATAATGGTACGAACTCTTGTTTAGTTCCCGTCAACGTATTATAAATTTTCATAAACTACTTTTTCTCTATTCTACTTATTTTTTCTTCAAGTTCGAAAACTTTTTCTCTTAAATGGCAAATCTCTTCCTGTAACGGGTCGCTCTTTTCCTGCTCTAAATCCATTACTTTTTCGCCGTTAATTTTAACAACCCTTCCCGGAACGCCAACGACGGTTGCGAATGCCGGAACTTCTTTTAATACTACCGCACCCGCACCGATTTTAGCATATTCCCCAACGGTAAACCCGCCTAATATTTTAGCACCTGCGGAAATTATCGCACCCTTTTTTATGGTGGGATGACGCTTACCGTGTTCTTTACCCGTTCCGCCGAGAGTTACACCCTGATAAATAACAACGCCTTCTTCAATTTCTGCAGTTTCGCCTATAACGACTCCCGCACCGTGGTCTATAAATACTCCGGAAGCAATTTTTGCCGCAGGATGTATTTCTATACCCGTAAGGAATTTAGCCCATTGACTCGTAATTCTCGCCAAAAGTTTTAATTTTATTCTATATAAAAAATTAGCCCAACGATGCCACGAAAGAGCCTTAACTCCCGAATAAGTAAGCCAAATTTCAAACTTATTCCTTGCAGCAGGGTCGTTTTGTTTGGCAGCTTTTATGTCTGCTCTTAATCTTCTAAACATAATATTAACCTTTTCGTTTTATTTTATCATTAAATATATTATTTTGCAAGCAAATACAAAGTCCTTAAACGACTTTAGTTCCACCGTTTTCTATACTATTTTTCAATTCCTCCGGAAAAGCCGAATCAACTACCATACAATTTATGTCTTTAAGGGTTGCAAAAGTGTAGGGCGTTTTTTTGTTTACCTTGGAAGAGTCCAAAAGCATAATAACGTAATCGGCTTTTTCTATAACCTTTCTCTTTATTTCCGCTTCGGATTGCATTCCACAAGTAAAAGAACCCGTATCTTTTATAAATCCCGTCGCCGTCATAACCGCAATTTGAATATTTACCCCTTCGATAAATTCAAGACACGTTTTGCCTATCGTTATAAACTTGTTTCTTCTTAAATCTCCGCCCAAAAACGCTACCGTGGGTTTAGATTTTCTCAAAACCGTTTCCGCTATTACCATAGCGTTAGTTAAAACGTAATAATTGTCGTCGGGAAGGGCTCTCGCAAAATAAGTCGTCGTAGACCCTCCGTCTATAAAAATACAACTGGGTTCTATCAGTTTTACCGCCTTATCCGCTATTTCTAACTTTTCTTCGGTATTATAAATTATTCTCTCGGAAAAATCTTCTTCCTTTGCCCTTAAAACGGTGTTGACGGATATCGCTCCCCCTGAAACTCTTAAAACGGCATTTTCTTCTTCTAACTTATTTAAATCCCTCCTCAACGTCATAGAAGAAACGTTCGGAAACGCTTCCTCTAACTCGTGAAGACTTACTTTTCCGTTTTTATCAATAAAATCTTTCAAACTCAAAAGTCTATCTTTCATAATTTTTCTCCATTTACAAAATTATGTATAATACATATATTTTATCATACTAGAAAAATTTTTACAACAAAAAACTAAAAATTAACAAACGTTTGTTAAAATTTTTCAAAAAAACCGATACACTATAATAGACTATAAAGGCTTAATTAGTTGCATAAATTCTCAATATATGTTAGAATATAAAAACCATGAAACACAATAAGGGTTTTAAATTTACAAAACTGTTATTCGGGGCGGGATTTTCTGTATTTTTAATAATCGCTTTGGTGATTTTCGGAAATGCCATTAACCGTTCAATTATCGCTAGCACGGGTAAAGCTACCGATGCGACAGTAATAAGTTATTATTCCGGCGAAGAAATTAACGGTATTCCGTATTATAGATTAGTTTTTGAATTCAAAGACAAAAACGGGAATATTCACCGTGGGGAAACCGATTCTCATTATACCGATTACGAATTAGATAGATACCAAAAAGGTTCTACTTTAAAAATCAAATATAACGATAAATTCGAAGCGGTACGGGCGGACTATTCTTTCACTTTTGAACTTTATATGTTGATATTATTAGTCTTCGGCGTAATAGGAATAGGGTTTTTCGTATCCTTTATAATAGACGTAGTTCACGAAAGAAAAGCAAAGCTGGCACAATCGATAGGCAGAGAAACAGAAGCCACTTTCGTTACTTCGAAGTCGGGCGTAATCGTCAACGGTCAACCGTATTTTTCTATGATTTATTCCTATCAAACGGAAAGCGGAGAAACAAAAGAAGTTAAAACTCGCAGTATTTTTACCGAACGTGATATATATTTCTTTGAAAATATGTTAAAGTTCAAAATTAAAGAATACAAAGGTTTAACGGCAATTTCCGAAGAAGTAGATTTCAATAAACTCGAAGAAAAAGAAAAACGTGAAAAGAGTGAATATAAGCGTTGCGTTTACTGTGGAAGTTTGGTTAAGAAAAATTCAGTCAAATGTCCGAACTGCGGTTCTAATCAATTTGAACTTACAAAAGATATTTAATAAAAGTAATATGGAGAAATTTTTATGTTGGATTTAAAGAAAATTCAAGAAAACAAAGAAAAAATAAAAGAACTCCTTTTAAGAAAAGGATTTAATGCCGATTTCGACACTATTTTATCTCTCGATGAAAAAAGAAGAAAAATAATTTCGGAAGTCGAAACCTATAAAGCGGAAAGAAACAAAGTTTCGGCAGAAATACCCAAACTTAAAAAAGAAGGGAAAGACGTTGCACCTATATTTGCCGAAATGAGAACTTTGGGCGAAAAGATAGACCAATGCGATAAAGAATCAAAAGATTTGGAAAATAAAATTTTCGACCTTTTATCCGTTATGCCTAACGTTCCAGACGAAGACTTACTTGCGGGCGAAAAAGAAAACAATCAAGTCATCAAAGTAGTAGGTCAAAAACCGGAGTTCAAGTTTGACGCTAAAAATCACGTCGACCTCTGCACTAAACTTAATATTATAGATTATCAAAGAGGCACTAAACTTTCAGGTGGCGGATTTTGGCTTTATCGTGGCGACGGTGCTAGGCTTGAATGGGCATTATTAAATTTCTTTATCCAAGAACATTTAAAAGACGGCTACGAATTTATCCTTCCCCCACACCAACTCGGATATAATTGCGGATTCGGTGCAGGGCAATTCCCAAAATTTTCCGACGAAGTATATTGGCTCGATTGCGATGAAGACAGAAAGAAAAACCGCTTTATGTTACCCACCGCAGAAACGGCACTTGTCAATATGTATGCGGGAGAAATTATAGACGAAGAAAAACTTCCCATGAAATTCTTTGCTTACACCCCTTGTTACAGAAAAGAAGCAGGTTCTTACAGGGCAGAAGAAAGAGGTATGATTAGAGGTCATCAATTCAATAAGGTCGAAATGGTGCAATATGCCCACCCTGACCACTCCAAAGAAGCCTTTGAAGAATTAGTCAATAAAGCGTCTTCCTTAATGGAGAAATTAGGGTTACATTTTAGAATATCCAAGTTGGCGGCAGGAGATTGCTCCGCATCTATGGCAAGAACTTACGATATAGAAGTTTGGATTCCTTCTATGGGTATTTATAAGGAAGTAAGTTCGGTTTCAAACGCTAACGATTATCAAGCAAGAAGAAACAATACGAAGTTCAGGGATTCAAAAACGGGAAAACCGCAATTCGTTCACACGTTAAACGGTTCGGGACTTGCTACCTCAAGAGTGTTCCCCGCAATTATAGAACAATATCAAAACCAAGACGGTTCTATTACAATCCCCGAAGTTTTAAGACCTTTTATGGGCGGTCAAACAATAATAAAATAAACTACGTTATTCATACAAAAGGGCAAGATTTTAAAAAAGCTTGCCCTTTTGTTTTTATTTGACAAACATAAATATCTTACTGTATAATAATTAGCGTTATGAAAAAGAAAAATTCTACTTTAATCAATAAAATAGAAATAGACGAAAAAACGAACGAACCTAAAATCGTTCTCGCTTCTCAAAAAGAAATTGAAAAGAAATTTATTGATAAAAAGCCAAAAAAACAAAAAAAAGAAAAGAAACCCCTAGACGAAGGACAACAGTTAGTAATGAAAAATCTTTTCGGAATAGAAGACGACTCAAAAATAATAGATAAAAAGCAAAGGTTTTTTAAAAAGTTATTTACAGTCATTTTTATAGTATTCGTGGTCGGCGTTCTCGCTTGGACTGCTTATAACGACTTTTTTTCTGGGAAAAAGGAATTTCCATCATTAACAGACATAAATAATATTTTATCTTCCAGTTGGTTCTATATTATTTTTGCTTTCGTTTCGTTGTTTTTGGTATTTTTCTTTAAAGGGCTTAAACTCTCGGTAATATGTAAATATTTATCCGGAAAATGGCATTTTAAAACTTGTATGGAAACGGGAATAGTCGGACAGTATTATAATAACGTTACCCCACTTGCAGTCGGAGGACAACCCTTCGAAATTTATCACCTTTCCAAACACGGAGTACACGGCGGTGTCGCTTCTTCTTTGCCGATAATAACGTTCTTCTTAAATCAACTCGCTTTCGTGGCGTTAGGCATAACCGCTCTTGTTTTATATTCTACTAACGCTTTAGGCATTCCGTTCGGAATGATGAACGCAATGCCGACGATAGTTTCCATTTCGGCAATAGTGGGACTGTTTTGTTGCATTATAGTTCCGTTTTTGGTGGTGCTATTTTCAATGTTACCTAAAATAGGTGGCAAATTAGTTACCTTCGTTATAAAAATAGGCAATAAATTACACATAGTTAAAGACCCCGAAAAATTAACTCAAGAAACGATAAAAACAGTAATCCATAACGCTAAATGCGTGAAAAAAGTATCTACTAATCCCGCAATGTTCTTGCTATCCTTTATAATAAGCATAGCGGAACACTTATCTCTTTGTTCTATAGCATATTTCACTTTGAGATTTTTCGGATTTGACTGGCCCGCTCCCGGCTTTTTAGAGTGGGCGGAAGTAGTTCAACTTTGTATGATTTTGTATTCGGCAATCTCGTTTATTCCGACTCCCGGAAATTCAGGAGCCGCCGACATATCTTTCTACTTGTTATTTGAAACGGGACTTATGATAAATAACAGCAACACAACCGCAGTAGCCTTTCTTGCAATGCTTGTTTGGAGATTGTTGTGTTTCTATTCTTTCGTAATAATAGGCTTTATATTTACAAAACGTAAAAAGAAATCAGACGAAAAATTATTAAATCCTCAAGAATAAAAGACTTTTGAACAAAAAGCACCGATTTTTGGTTAAAAATCGGTGCTTTTATTTGTTTTCTATATCATTAGTATCTACGCCATTAACATTCCCTAAAAATCCATTTGAAAAACACACCTTCTTCTTATTTTCACCAGAAAACAATTCTACGGTATCTTCTAAATTAACAATGGCAGGTTGTTTGCCTTCAACCACACTGAAAAACCTACAAGAAATCGCATAACCTTTTTGAGAAGTAAACTTTGCATTAGAAATATTCATCGTAATATTGTGTGGGCTTGTTTTTTCGCCATAGTTATCTTCTATATATAGACAATCTCCTGTTGGTGAATATCCAGACCCCTCAGGAGCTTCGGGATTTTTTGCCTCTCCTATGGAAATAAACTCTCCTCCCGTTATATTCCAGATTCCACCTTTAACAACTATCGCTTCTCTTCCTTTAAATTTTCCACCGCTAATAGTATAAGTGTTTTGCCCGGGCATATATATCGCACAGCATTTTCCGTTCTCAATTTCTCCACCAGTGATAGTTACGTTTGCCCCACCGTAGTTACCGTTTATTGTAATCCCGTAATCACCGTTAGCGTAAATTTTACCACCGTTTATAGTTATATCAACGGCTTTATCTTTATTATTAAATGCACTTATTGCAAGTTCCTTTGCGTTTATGTTGCCATCATTTATTACTAGTTTCGCTCCGTATTTTTTTGCATCCATATAAAAGCACTCTTCACAAACAACGTTTCCACCGTTCATTGTGAATATGGGTATTGTTTGGCTAAGACTTGCATAATCTCCGTAAATGTTTACACAAGAACCTTCTTCATTAAAAATATTTCCACTCTCTAAAGTACAATCAGCACCGGCGTTACAGTAAAAAACTCTGCCTTTTGCCGTTATTTTTCCGGTTCCTAAAGAATCCTTAAAAATAACTTTACTGTAAATATCAAACAAAGAACCTTCTAATCTTTCTATTTCATTCCCTGCCACGTCAATAGTAAAGCCTATATTCGGTTTTTTTATCTCCACCCAGCCTGATATGGAAATGTCTTTTAAAACAACTATAAATTCACCATCGTTTACCGAACTTATTGCATCATCAAGACTTTTATAGCCCGTTTCACCGATACGAGCAACGTAATTTTCAAACTGAGAATCGTCTTTATTTTTCTCGTTAAATTCTACGGTTTTAGCAAAACTTGCATAACTCTCCTTTTGTAAAACTATTTCGTTTAAAGATAACGCTTTTTCACCTGCAAACGTATTACTATCAATAATCTTTAATCCCAAATTTGACGAGACGTCTTGGTTTTGTATTTCAGTTTTCTCTGTCGTTCCCGTTTGAACGCTATTATATTCGTAAGGATAAACGTAAACTTCTTCTATAACATTATTCGCTATGTTTTCTATCTTTACAACGAGCGTCGCTTCCGTTACACTAACTTTATCTCTCGTTATTATCTTTGGCAAATTCGTTAAACCGTTATCGGCAATTATTATAGAATCGTATGTGTTTGTAGATACGTTGTCTTCTTTTTTAGAATCGATATGAATTGCCTCAATTTTAGAAGTGGGTTCTAAAACAATTCTACCCTTTGCTATTTCTATAAAAGAAACCGTGCCGTATTCGTGATAAGACTCAATATTGCATTCTATAATATTTACTATTCCAACCTTTCCGAAATGTTTTATACCACCGTTAGACTTATCTTCAATATTTAAGGTTGTGCCTTGGCTATTAGTTGAAATTATTATGTCTTCTTCGTTTTCATTTTTACTAAAATTTATCGTGGCTATATTTGAAAGAGAGCCTACATCTAACCCAGTAGAAATATTTAATTCAAGATTAGTGCCACCCACTAAATAATTAGAATAACTGTTTGATATGCTATTTGAAGTTGTAAAACAGAACAAATCGTTTCCACTCAACAACAAAGTATCTTTTTGGTATGAACCTATTGAATAAGCAACATACCCTGCGTCGTCTATAACTATAATTTTATTGTCTTTATAAGAATACAAATATCTTTTTGTTAACCTAGTTAATTGCGAATTTAAAATACCGGCATTGTTAAATCTTTCAGAAATCGTTTTGTACTTAGTGGTGTCAACGTCCTTTAACCTTGCGTTAAGATTTTCTGCCGTGATTTGTTCAATGGTTTTACCCAACTCACCATTACTACCTTTAAGAGATTCTAACCATTGTTGTTCTGTTCCGACAAATCCGTTTTTAACGGCGATATTATAAGCAGATTTTGGCGTAACCGTTAAAATAGTAATTATTATAGCGATTATTGATAAAATAAAAAATATAACGCTTAAAATTATTGATGTTTTTTTGCTGTTTTTCTTTTCCATAACACTCCTTGATAAATATTATAAAATTATTTTTTTAATACTTATCCTATTATTCCCAAAAAAACAAAAATAATCCTTTTAACTTTATAAATAAATTTTTCTATAATATAAAAAAGGCGTTGAAAATTAAATTCTTTTTCCAACGCCTTAAAAATTATTTAGTTAATACTCGCTTACTTTTTGAATATTTTGTTTATCCATTCAAAAGACTTCGTCAAGAATTTAAGTCCTTTTGCCTTCTTTTTCCAAACG
>JAZLMI010000030.1:0-4371 GCA_045598545.1 Christensenellaceae bacterium
ACTAAAACAGCACTTCCTTTAGGGATGTTGTTTTTACCGTAAATTTTTACAGGATAAAAAATATTAAAAATTGTCAAAGGAATACGTTGTAAAAAATTCATTATAAGTCCTTTTCTATATACGACATAACCTTCCCTATTACTTGTTCGACGTTCATATAGGAAGTATCTATTTCTATTGCATCATCTGCCTTAATTAAAGGAGAAAAATTTCTATGTTTATCGTTATAATCACGCTGTTCGATTTCTTGCTTTAAAGCGTTAAAATCTACATTGTGCCCTTTTAACGTAAGCTCTTTAAATCTTCTATCCGCCCTAACTTCCACGCTTGCCGTTATATAAAACTTAAAATCTGCATCGGGAAGAACGAAAGAGCCTATATCCCTTCCGTCTAAAACGCAAGATATTTTAGATGCTATTTCTCTCTGCATTTCAACCATTTTAAGTCTAACACATTTTAAACTGGAAATATTTGAAGCCGCCATAGAAACATGTGGCTCTCTTATTTTTTCAGAAACGTCTTTACCGTCTAAAAAAGTCCTTTGTGCCCCGTCTATGTACTTTATTTCCAAATTTATATCGTCTATAAAAGATTGAACCCCTTTTTCGTCTAAGGTGTCAATATTTAAGGACAACGCTTTTAGGGCTGTTGCTCTATACATTGCACCGGTGTCTAAATATAATATATTAAGTTTTTTAGACAAATTTTGAGCGATTGTACTTTTACCGCTTCCCGACGGTCCGTCTAATGCTATTTTGATGATTTTATCCATTGATACACCTCTTCATATATGTTATTATAGCAAAAAGTTATAGAATTTAATAGCGTTTGAACAGCATTTTTTTAAAAAATTAACTATTTATTCCCGCAAGTTTACCCATTGAAAAAGCAGCCTGCAAATTAAACCCACCCGTAAAGCAATCGATATCTAAAACCTCTCCTGCAAAAAACAGTCCTTTTATAATCTTGCTTTCCATTGTGGAAGGATTTATTTCTTTTATCGAGACCCCACCGCTTGTAACAATAGCTTCTTCTATAGGTCTTAACCTTTTGACTGTAAAATCTAAATTTTTAAGTGAAGATATAATGTTTTTTCTCTCTTCTACCGTTATTTCACTGCAATTTTTATTCCCCTTAACTTTTGCTCTTAAAAGTACAGTATCAATCAGGGTTTTCGGCAACAAAGAACGCATAACGGTAAATAAAATTTTATCATTATTTTCTTTGAACTCACGAAGCAATCTATCGTTTAGTTTCTCATAAGAAAGTGCAGGTTTTAAATCAACCGAAAGTGAAATAGTTTCTTGGTTATATTTGTTTATTACCGAGGAACACGATAACACTATAGGACCTGAAACGCCGAAATGTGTAAAAAGCATTTCTCCGAAATCAGAAAAAACTTTTCTTCCTTTTACCGTTGCGGTTAAGGTAACGTTTTTTAAAGATAGACCTTGTAATTGTAAAAATTCGTTTCCATTTAATTCGATTCCAACTAAAGCCGATTTACAAGGCACTAGTGTATGACCGACACTTTTGGCAAAATCATAACCGTCTCCCGTGCTACCTGTCAGAGGGTAAGAAACTCCTCCCGTGCAAATTATAACCGAATCGCACTCTTCAAAGCCAAAGGAAGTATTTACGCCAACAACCTTATTGTCTTGCGTTTTTATATTAAGTACCGTATCGTTAAGTGTAACTTCGAGGTTTGATTTATACAATAATTTTTCCAGTGTTTTTGTAACGTCACTCGCTTTATCGCTAAAAGGAAAAACTCTATTACCCCTTTCAACCTTTAACTGCAGTCCGTTTTCTTCAAAAAACTGCATTGTTTGTTGTGGGGTAAAATCATATATCGCTTTATATAAAAATTTAGGATTAGTTGCTACGTTGTCAAAAAAATTTAAAGGCAAAGTATCGTTGGTTAAATTACAACGCCCCTTGCCTGTTATGTATATTTTCTTACCTAACTTTTCGTTTTTTTCAATCAACAATACTTTGTTGCCTTTAAAAGAAGAAAAATATGCGGACATCATTCCCGATGCTCCACCACCTACTACAATTACTTTTTTCATAAAACCCTTTATTGTGTCTCGCATAATCATTTATAAAATCACTTGGAATTTACTTGCTTTTTATTGCTTTTACGGAGAAAAAATTTTTCAATCTTATCTCCTTTTTTACATATAAATAATGACATTAAGACGGTGGTAATAAAAAACACACCCCACAGTAAAATTCCCCACCAAGTATCATAAGGTATAATACTGTTATTCATAGAGTACGAAGAGGCGAATATTGAAATAATTCTCGTTATTACTATCATTATTATAAAAAACTTTTTAGTTACGGTAGTAATTCCTGCGACAAAGCACAATATGTCGTCAGGAAAAAACGGAAACAAGAACATAAAAGTGAGTACTATTCGGTCTTTACCTTTTATTATTTTTAATCCCTTTTTCAGGTTGTTCTTCCCTACCAACCATTCAGCGACTTTCACACCAAAAATTCTGCCGATAAAAAAAGCGACTATAGAACCTGAAATTATCCCTATGCAACTAAATACGGCACCTTTAAATGCTCCAAACAATAGCACCCCCGCACCTACCGTAATAAATGCAGGAATAGGCAGTACCACAACCTGTAAAAACTGAATAATAATAAATAAAAGTACAGCGTATGCTCCGAACGAAGATATATAGTCTCTAAAATCGTCAACGCTTTTTATTTTTTGAGATAATACGGAATTATTAAAAAAATAAAAAACAGCTACAGCCAAACCTATTATAGTAATAGTTAATATAAATAGTTTCAAAACGAATATACTCTTTTTTGTCATAATATTATTATATTAACAATATCAAGAAATATCCATTTTTGTTCTTTGTTATTTTAAGTCTTTCAAATATTCTTTAACAGCAAGTTCATCACAACGATTATTATATTCGTTATCTGAATGACCTTTAACTTTTATAAACCTTACTAAGTGCTTTTCACAGAGGGAAATCAATTCTTTCCAAAGGTCTACGTTCTTTACTTCTTTATTATCGGAGTTCTTCCAAGAATTGTTCATCCATTCTTTAATCCACCCGTTATTAAACGCATTTATAACGTAAGCGGAATCGCTATATAAGTTTACCGAACAACTTTGTTTTAACGCTTTAAGCCCTTCTATTACCGCTAAAAGCTCCATTCTGTTGTTAGTGGTATCTTGTTTAGAGCCTTTAACTATTTTTTCAACTCCGTTATATATTAAAATAGCACAATACCCACCTACTCCGGGATTTCCGCTACAAGCACCGTCTGTATATATTTCAACGTTTTTCATTATAATTCCTCTAATTCCTTAGAACGCTTAATACAAGCACTGACGGCATTGTCTACAATACCTTTTAAATCACTGTCTTCAAAAATTTGTATTGCTTCTATCGTTGTACCACCCTTACTACAAACAGCCCTTATTAAATCCTCTATGCTTTTTTCGGGATTTGTTTTCACCATTTCCCCCGCACCAATCATAGTGTTTAAAGCAAGTGTTTTACTCTCGTTTTCAGTAAGTCCGTTTTTTATTCCGGAATCTATTATGCATTTCAAAAATAAATAAAAGTATGCGGGAGAACTTCCGCTAACACCCGTAACGGCATTTAATTTTTTCTCTTCTACAACGACGACGGAGGCAAACGAAGATAATAATCCTTTTATAAATTCACAATCACTTTTATTTGTATAATCGCTACAATCTAAACCTACTGAACCTTTACCTATCGAACAAGGCGTGTTTGGCATACATCTTGCGACTTTAACTTCCTTTTTTAAATGCGATTTTATTTTATCTTTCTTTACTCCAGCCATTATGGAAATAAATTTATTACAAGAACAATTTGATAGGTCTAAATCAGAAAAATTTTGAGGTTTAACAGCAAATAATACAAACTCTGAACTATTTATAACGTCAGATAGACTTTGCGTCGCAAAAACGCCTATTTCTTTCATCCTGTTTATTGCATCTTCACTTATATCAGTTACAGAAATATTTTTAGCATCTAAAAATTTTGATTTTATAGCACCATTGATGATTGCCGTAGACATAAAACCGGCACCGATAACACCTAATTTAAATTTCTTTTCCATTTTTCACCTTTTTTATTAAAATTTGTTTGACTAAACGTCTTATTTATTATATAATCAATATGCTTTTAGGGGAGTGGCTCAATTGGTAGAGCAGCGGTCTCCAAAACCGCCGGTTGCGTGTTCGAGTCGCGTCTCCCCTGCCAAAAGTAGTATTGAGATTCGTTCTTGATACTACTTTTTTTATCGCTTTAACGCAACCGTCTCCGCCGATTGCTGACTGCTGCGTAAACTACGCAGGGCTTC
>JAZLMI010000031.1:0-4150 GCA_045598545.1 Christensenellaceae bacterium
ATAGAATTTACTTTTATGTCTTTATTTATGCAAAGTTTTACGGAAGTGGGGGAATATATAAAATCTCCTTTAAATTCAGTTTGATTTACGTTTAATCCTACTCCTATTATTATTGAATCTAAAATATTATTGTCGGAAACACCATTTAATAAAATTCCACAAATTTTTTTATCTTCTACATATACGTCGTTAGGCCACTTTAAGTATAAGTTTTGTAATCCTATTTTCTCTAAAGTATTTATTACGGCTATTGCGGTTGCAATAGATATAGAAGAAAATTTATCGGCTAATTTTTTGCTCTTAATTAAAACCGAAAATAAAAGATTCTTGTTTTTTTCGGATTGCCAAACTCTATTTGTTCTTCCTTTACCGTTTGTTTGAAAATCTGCAGATACGAAAGTAAAAGAATGTAAGTCAAAACGTCTGCGTAATAAATACGCAGACGTTGAATCTATGTTTTTAAAATGATAATTGTGTTTGAATAGTACTTTCATTATAGGAATATCGCCATAAGTATTCCTGCGGCGATTGCGGAACCGATGACGCCTGCGACGTTAGGTCCCATAGCGTGCATAAGTAAGAAATTCGATGGGTCTTCTTTTTGACCTTCTTTTTGTACTACACGTGCAGCCATAGGAACGGCGGAAACGCCCGCAGCACCTATCATAGGATTGATTTTCCCTCCCGATAGTTTGCACATCAGTTTTCCGAATAAAATTCCTGCTATTGCCGCAAATATAAATGCTGCTATTCCTAAAGCGAAAACTTTTAACGTTCCTAACGTTAAGAATGTTGTACCGATAGCGGTAGCACCGACAGATAATCCTAATAAAATAGTGCAAATATATAATAAAGCGTTTGCTACGGTGTTTACGAGGTTGGGGACTACTCCACATTCTTTAACGAGATTTCCAAGCATTAAGCACCCGATTAAAGGAGTAGCAGAAGGGACTATTAAACATACGGCTATTGTAACTATTATAGGGAATAGTATCTTTTCCGTTTTGGAAACTTCTCTTAATTGTTCCATTTTTATAAGTCTTTCTTTTTTAGTAGTAAATATTCTTATGATAGGAGGGAATATAACGGGAACAAGTGCCATGTAAGAGTATGCTGCTAAGGCGATAGGTGCCAATATATCTTTAGTTCCGCCAGAAGCTACCATTTTGTTCGAAACAAGTATTGCGGTTGGACCGTCTGCTCCGCCGATGATACCTATTGCGGAAGCATCATAGAAGTTAAACCCTAATAGAAGAGAACCGAAAAATGCAACGAATATACCTATTTGTGCGGCAGCACCTAAAAGCATAGTTTTTTTGTTTGCTATAAGTGGTCCAAAGTCAGTAGTCGCACCGATTCCCAAAAATATTAAGCAAGGGTACAATTCGCATTCGACACCCAAGTGTAAATATCCTAAAAGCCCTCTTTCTTCGCCTTGAATGTATATTTCAGGGAAAAGATTTACCAAAATCATACCGAAAGCGATAGGGATAAGTAAGTACGGTTCAAAATCCTTTTTTATAGCAAGGAACAAAAATATGCAACCTATTAAAATCATTATTAGGTTCATCCAGCCGTTTTCTTTAAATATAAAATCGTAAATTACGGTTTCTTCACCTATGTTTTTTATTAAATCTACTATATTCATAACATTAACCTAAAACTATCAACACGTCTTTATTATTTACTGCTTGACCTACACTTGCTTTGATATCGACAACTTTACCTTCAAAAGTAGCAGGAACTTCGTTTTCAAGTTTCATTGCTTCAATAACGGCAACGGTTTGTCCTTTTTTTATTACGTCTCCGACCTTAACTTTTATGGATAAAACCTTTCCCGCAATCGGGGCTAAAATAGTGTTGGCACCTTCAGAAACAGGAGTAGAAGTTTTAGGAATTGAAACCTCCTCTGCCTTTATAGAGTCTGAAGTTTCTTCAACTGCCTCTAATTCAACTTCGTAAACTTTTCCGTTTACTTTTACTTTGTAAATTTTCATAATTATTTAATCTCCTTAACATTTATTACTTTTATATTTTTTTTGGTTTGATTTCTATAATCTATGCTGGCAACTAGTACCGCCACCATAGCATCTTCATCATTTATTTGAACAGATTTTTCTGCGGTGTTTTCTTCTGTTACTTCTTTTTTTGGTTTGGTTTCAAATTTAACTATTATTTTATTAGCTATCCAAGTTATAAGAATTATTAGAGCTAATAAACAAAAAACCAAAATTATAGAAAAAATTGCGACCAATCCGCCTTGTCCGAAATCTCTTCCGCTTCCATCTATAATAGATAACATATTTTCCATATTTTATATCTCCTTATATTATCACGTCAAATTCATCTATTTCGTCCTTGTTGTATTTTTTATTCAAAAAATCAACAGCTACGTTTTCAAATAATGCCAAAGATAAGACGTCTTCATCAGACTTGGCAATATCTTTATATTTTTTCTTCAATTCTTTAAATTCGGGTTTTAATAAATCTGCCGGACGACAAGTAATAACTTCATCTTCTCCTATGATTGATTTTGCTATTTTTTCATCAACGGGGGCAGGGGATTTCCCGTACTTACCGTGCAAATAATCTTTTATTTCTTTAGCGACTATTTTATAACGCCCCATTAAAACGTTTAATACTGCTTGCGTCCCTACCATTTGAGATAACGGAGTAACGAGGGGAGGATATCCCATTTCTTTACGAACTTTGGGGACTTCTTCCAAAACCTCTTCGTATTTATCCATAGCGTTTTGCCCTTTTAATTGATTCATAAGATTGGATAACATTCCGCCGGGGACTTGATATTTTAATATGTTTGGATTGACAGATAACGCTTTTGGGTTTAAAAGTCCGTTAGCTAGATATTTTGCTTTAACGCTTTCCATTATCGGTTCTGCCTTGTGAATAGCGTCTTCATTTAATTTGGGGTCGAAATCCGTTCCTTTTAAAGCAACGTTGAACGCTTGAGTAGAGGGTTGAGCCGTACCTCCTGATAAGGGAGATAAACACGTGTCTATAATGTCGCAACCCGCTTTTATTGCTGACATATAAGTCATTTCGCAAATTCCACCCGTACAATGAGAATGCAATTCAAGGGGAAGAGAAGTGTTTTTCTTTAACGCTGTAAAAAGTTTTGTTGCGTCTTCCGGAAGAAGTACTCCTGCCATGTCTTTTATACACAAAGAGTCAGCCCCCAACTTTTCCACCTCTTTTGCGAACTTAACGTAATAATCTATAGTGTGAACAGGGGAAGTTGTATAACTTAAAGCAATCTGACAAGTGCCACCGTATTTCTTCGTAGATTTTACAGCTTGTTCTAGATTTCTTATGTCGTTTAATGCGTCGAAAACTCTAATTATATCGATACCGTTTTCTATTGATTTTTTACAAAACATATCAACGACGTCGTCAGAATAATGGCGATACCCCAAAATGTTTTGTCCTCTAAATAGCATTTGTAATTTGGTTTTTTTGCAAACAGCACGAACTTGTCTCAATCTTTCCCAAGGGTCTTCGTTAAGAAAACGCATACAAGAATCAAAAGTTGCTCCGCCCCAAACTTCTAACGCATAATAACCTGCATCGTCTAAAATTTTTGCCATAGACACAACTTCTTCGGTATTCATTCTTGTGGCAAAAAGAGATTGATGCCCGTCTCTGAGGGAAGTTTCTACAATTTTTATAGGCATATCTTTACCTCCAAATAATTTTATGAATTTGATTTTTATGTAAAATATAAAATAAAAACCATATTTGCTAGAAACAAATTCTTTGATTTAGTACCTATTTCCCAAATTAAAACTCAAATTCCTACATAATAATTATAATTAGTGATTTTGTCAAAGTCAAGGAAAAAACAAATAGCTAGACAATAATAATAAAATATTTTTTTGTATGCTATTTATTGACTTTAAGTACGATTTATTGTAAGATTAATAATTAAGACAAATGATAAATAAAGAAATTGCGTTAAAGCGATAAAAAAAGTAGTATCAAGAACGAATCTCAATGCTACTTTTGGCAGGGGAGACGTAACTCGGGCGAAGCCCTGCGTAGTTTACGGAGCAGTCAGCAATCGGCGGAGACGGTTGCGTTAAAGCGATAAAAAAAGTAGTATCAAGAACGAATCTCAATACTACTTTTGGCA
>JAZLMI010000032.1:0-11535 GCA_045598545.1 Christensenellaceae bacterium
AACCGTGAACAGCACCTGCGGCACCGCCTTCGGATTGCATTTCAGCGACTTTTACTTTTTGTCCCCACATATTCGTTCTGCCTGCGGTTGCCCATTCGTCGGCAACTTCTGCCATAGGGGAAGAAGGGGTTATCGGATAGATAGCGGCAACTTCCGAAAAGGCGTAGGCTACGTGGCTGGCGGCGGTATTGCCGTCGATAGTCAATTTTTTCATAATATATAAATCCTCCGTGTATTGAATTACTAAATCATTTAAACATTAAATATATAGCAACTATAATTATACATTTTTAGAAAAGAATAGTCAACGAAAAGGGAAAATTTTTAACGGGATATTTAGAAAAAAATCAAATATTTTTATTTGTATCAGATTACTTGTAAAAATCAATATTTTTTGGTATAATTTCAAATTAGGAAATTTATGGCAATATTAGAAGTTCAAAACGTAAGTTTTTCTTACGACAAAAAACTTAATACCGCTTTAAAAGGCGTTTCTTTTAATGTGGAAAAAGGCGAATACGTCGCTATTATCGGACATAACGGTAGTGGCAAGTCTACGCTTGCCAAAATGTTGAACGCTTTACTTATTCCGGATAGCGGGTTTGTAAACGTTAGCGAGTTTGATTCGAGAGATAAAAACGCACTCTTTGAAATAAGAAAGAGAGTCGGCGTAGTGTTTCAAAATCCCGACAATCAACTCGTTGCTTCTATCGTGGAAGACGATATCGCTTTCGGTCCCGAAAACTTGGGAATAGATAGGGAAGAAATAAAAAAGAGAATAGATTTTTCTTTAAAAGCCGTAGGTATGGAAAAATATAAGAAAAGTTCTCCCGAAAATCTTTCCGGCGGGCAAAAGCAAAGAATAGCAATAGCGGGAGTTTTGGCGTTAAATCCCGAAATCTTGGTGTTAGACGAATCTACCGCTATGCTTGACCCGAAGGGAAGAAAAGAAGTCCTTTCCATAGTTAAAAATCTTAACCAAAAGTTAAACACTACGGTAATTGCCGTTACTCACTATATGGAAGAAGCGGTAAAAGCCGATAGAATAATAGTTTTAAGCGACGGAAAAATCGAACTTTCGGGAACGCCTGAAGAAGTATTCAAAGAAAAAGAAAAAATAAAAGAATTAGGATTAGAACTTCCGCCACCGTTAATCGTTGCGGAAGAATTGAGAAATAACGGTGTTCCGGTAAAAGACTGTTTAACCGAAGAAACGCTTTCGGAGGAACTATGCAAATTGTTGTAAAAAACCTTTCTTTTTCGTACGATGAAAAAGACGTTTTGAGTAAAGCGTTAGACGGAATTTCGTTAAATATAGAAGAAGGCGATTTTTTTGGAATAATAGGTCAAACGGGAAGCGGAAAATCTACTTTCGTTCAGCATTTGAACGGACTTATAAAGCTAAAAAAAGGAAACGGAGAAATCAATATCGGAGAGTTTAATCTTGCCGATAAAAAGTGTGATTTTAAAAAATTAAGGTCTAAACTCGGTATGGTGTTTCAATACCCCGAATATCAACTTTTTGCCGAAACGGTAGAAGAAGACGTGGCGTTCGGACTTAAAAATTTTATGCCCGAATTATCTCAAACGGAAGTTACCGAAAGAGTAAAAAGTGCCATAGAAAAAGTAGGATTAAATTATCCGAGAGTTAGGGAAAAATCGCCCTTTGAACTTTCCGGCGGACAAAAGCGTAGGGTCGCTATTGCGGGAGTTATAGTAGTAGAACCGGAGATTTTAGTGTTAGACGAGCCTGCGGCAGGTCTTGACCCGAAAGGCAAAAAAGACTTTTTGGAACTTTTAAATAACCTCCACAAAACGACGGTGAAAACTATAATAATAGTTTCTCACGATATGAATTTGGTTGCCGAAAATTGCAACAGAGTTGCGGTATTTTCAAAAGGTAAAATAATCGCAAAAGGTTCTCCAAAAGAGATTTTTTCGGGCGGATTAGACTTAAAAGATGCAGGCTTAGAATATCCTTTAACCGCATTTTTAACCCAAAATTTAAAGAGTAAAGGAATAGAAATAGAAAGCGATTTAACGGTACAAGATTTCGTAAAAGCGGTAAGCGAAAAATATAGGGGGAAAAAGAAATGAAACTGTCTTTCGGTCAATATTTTCCCTCGGAATCTTTTGTCCATAAAATGGATGCAAGGATAAAAATTTTATTATCTATTGCATACATCGTGGCGGTATTCATAATAGAGAATTTTCACTTTTTGGGCTTTTTATTGTGCTTTTTATTTGTTTTGGAAGTTACTTTGCTTTCAAACGTTCCTTTTTATAAGGTTTTAAAAAGTATTAAAGGAATATTGTTTTTTATAATTTTTTCGGCGGTTTTACAAATATTTTTTAATAAAGAAGGAACGCCGTTATGGACCAACGGATTCATAACCGATATGGGACTTATTAACGCAGGGTTTATTATAGCGAGAATAACGCTAATCGTTTTAGGGGCGTCGTTACTTACGTTAACCACTTCTCCCGTCGAAATTGCGGACGGAATAGAAAGCCTTTTAACCCCGTTAAAATTTATAAAATTTCCCGTTCACGAATTTGCACTTATTATGAGCATAGCACTTAGGTTTATACCGACGTTATTAGACGAAACGGATAGAATTATAAAGGCACAAAAATCCCGTGGTGCGGATTTTGAAAACGGAAACCTGATAAAAAGGATAAAGGCGTTAGTTCCCGTGCTTATCCCCTTACTCATAAGTGCGTTTAGGCGTGCGGACGAACTTGCCGACGCTATGGACGCAAGGTGTTATTCGGGCAGTAAAATAAGAACGAGATATAAAAAAGCAAAACTTTCTTACAGGGATTTACTGGGAACTCTCTTTACCGCATTTTTGTTTTTCGGAATAATATTTTGTAACGGTTTTTATTTGTTTTTATAAGGGGAATAATGAGAATAAAAATAACTGTGTCTTACGACGGAACGGATTTTTCCGGTTGGCAAAGACAAAAAAACGGAATAAGTATTCAGGAAACGCTTGAATCCGCTATTTTAAAAATTACCGGAGAAAAAGTTACGGTAACGGGAAGCGGAAGAACCGACGCAGGCGTTCACGCAGAGGGGCAGGTTGCTCATTTTGATTTAAATAAAAGTAAAATTCCGCCCGAGAATTTAAAAAAAGCGTTAAACACCGTTTTGCCCGATTCCGTTAAAGTTTTAAAAAGCGAAAAAACGAAGGAAGATTTTAACTCTTGCAGAACGGCAAAACAGAAAACTTATAGATATTCGATATATTTTTCCGACGTTGAAAAACCGCTTAAAGAAAGATATGCGACAAGGTTTAATCCTGTAAAATTCGATATCGAAAGTGCAAAAAAGATATCCGAACTCTTTATGGGCGAACACGATTTTAAATGTTTTACGGCGAGCGGTAGCGGAGCGAAAACAACAATAAGAAAAATTTATTCCATAAAAATAAAAAAGGAAAAAGAAGATTTATTTATAGAAATAACCGGTAACGGGTTTTTGTACAATATGGTGAGAATTATGGTAAGCGTTATCTTGGGATTCTCCGTCGGCAAAATTTCCGGAACCGAAGTAAAAGAAATGCTAGCCTCGGGAAAACGTCCTTTCTCTATAAAAACCCTTCCTTCAAAAGGACTTTGCTTAATCAGAGTAAAATATTAAACAGTTGTGGTTTTATTATATTTTAGAACACAATATATTGTGTTTGCTGATTTTAAAATAACAAACGATTATAAAATTAGTAAAATGTGTAATAAAACGCTTGACTTTTTGTGTTAAAAAATTTAAGATATTAAGGCATTTATCGTGAAAAGTGTGTGTATTTTTAAGATTAGCCCTCTTAAAAACGTTTTTCGTGTAAAGCGTTCGCATCTTTTAGATAAGCGTTTTTAATTAAAAAATATACAAGGAGAAACAACCTATGAAAACTTATATGGCTCACGAAAAAGACGTAGTCAGAAAGTGGTACGTAGTAGACGCAGAAGGCGTTGCTTTGGGACGTTTGGCTTCTAAAGTTGCGTCAATTCTTCGTGGAAAGAACAAACCCACTTTTACTCCTAACGTAGATACGGGTGATTACGTAATTATAGTTAATTGCGACAAAGTCGTTTTAACGGGTAAAAAATTAGAAAAGAAGTATTACAGATATCATACGGGATATATCGGAGGACTTAAAGAAATCCAATATAAAACCCTTATGGAAACCAAAGCGGACCTTGCCGTTTACGAAGCGGTTAAGGGAATGCTTCCGAAGAACAGTTTAGGCAGAAAAATGCTCACCAAACTTAAAGTATATAAGGGTGCTGAGCATAATCAACAGGCTCAAAAGCCCGAAGTACTTAAACTTTTTTAATGAGGTGTAATTATGGCAAAAGCAACATCTAAAAAGAAACTTCAATACTGGGGAACGGGAAGACGTAAAAAAGCAATCGCTAGGGTTCGTCTTGTTCCCGCAGGCGACGGAACGATTACCGTCAACAAAAAGACTCTTGACGAATATTTCGGACTTGATACTTTAAAGTTCATAGTTCGTCAACCTCTCGAACTCTTAAACGTTTCCGCAAAGTATGACGTTTTAGTTAACGTTTACGGCGGTGGACTTACCGGTCAGGCAGGAGCAATCCGTCACGGAATTTCCCGTGCACTTTTGGAAGCTGAACCTGATTGCAGAACAGCATTAAAGAAGGAAGGTTTCTTAACGAGAGATTCACGTATGAAGGAAAGAAAGAAATACGGCTTGAAAAAGGCTCGTCGCGCTCCGCAATTCAGCAAGAGATAATTTCTTTCGAAAATTATTTTTGAAACAAAGAAAAAAGACCTTAAAAACAAGGTCTTTTTTGTTTTTTGTCGGAATAATAGTTAAGCGGTTAAATTTTATTAAAATTTTTCTAAAAACAAGTGATTTAAATTTGTTTTAATGTGCTATAATATAAAAACGATTTGACAATTCAACATAAGGTGTTTAATTTATATTTATGAGCAAAATAAAATTTATCGAACTTTTTGCGAAAATTAAAAAAAACATAGTTTCGTATATATCCATCGTTCTTTTTTTAATGACGGGTATAGCTTTATTTTGTTCTATGAGTTGGTCGGGTCCGGCGTTTGAAAACGGGTTAGATTCATTTTTTAACAAATATAATTTTAGGGATTTTTCGTTAATATTTCCGCTCGGTGCAACGGAAGAAATGCTTGAAGCGGTGAATAAAGTCGATGGCGTCGATATAGTAGAAGGAGCATACGAGGCCTATCAATATACTGAAATAAACGGCGAAAAAATGCACGTTAAAATTGTTTCTATCGGGAAAAAAGTAGATAAAATTTCTATAATAAAGGGAGAAACCCCGAAAGATAAAAACGAAATTGCCGTACAATCCTATTGGGCGAAAAAAATGAATATAGACGTTGGCGACGTTATAAAGTTAAACCACGATACAGTAGAAAGCGACGGTATAAAATATTTAAATAGCGACGAGTTAAAAGTTACCGCTTTAGCGGAGTCTTCGGCTTACGTTTCTGTATTCCCCGTATCCTACGGATTTTCAGTTCAAAACGTTGCTCCGATTGATTTTGTTATGTTTGCCGACAGCACACTATTTGACCAAAGTGCATACGGCGGATATAGTACCGTTTTAGCGGTGTCGAATAATTTGCGAAAAAGCGTTACGTCTTCTGAAAAATACGGTAAAGACGTAGAAGATTTAATCCAAAAATCTATAGATGCCGTAAAGCCTTTTTCTATGGCGGTTTCCGGAATTTCACGGAAAGTTAACGGCGGATATATAGGGGCAAAAGCAGTTTGCGGTATGTACGACAACTTAAAGTATACTATGTCATTACTATTTGTTATTATAGCAATACTTGTAAGTTATATATCCGTTTCGAGAATGGTTTTTGACGACAGTGTTTTAATCGGTACGAAAAAGGCTTTGGGGTTTAGCGGTAAAGAGATATTGTCGGAATATATTTTGTTCGTATGTTCCGCTTTAATCATAAGTGCGGTTTTAGGACTACTTATAGCCAGATTTTGTATACAACCTATATTCATAAATTTAATGTCCCAAAACTACGTTATAGACAAAATAGACTGTTTGTTTTCCTTAAAAGAGTTTTTGGGTGTATTTTTGGTTGAGTTTATTTTACTTATTATTGCAACGGTTATTGCTTGCCATAAAGTAAATAAAAAAGAACCGATAAAACTATTAACGGGGAGTAGCGACAAGGTTTATAAGCCGAGAAAATTTGAAAAATTAAGTTTATGGCAAAAAATGTCGCTTTTAAAAAAGACCATTGTAAACAATTTTCTAAGTGATAAAAACAGAGTGTTTGCTACTCTTGTAAGTGTTTTAGGGTGCGTTTCGCTTATAGTTTGCGGGTTTAATTTTAACAGTGGGTTAACAAGCGGAATGCAAAGACAATTTTCGGTAATTCAAGATTTTGATACCGTAATATATTATGATAGTAGCGTATTAGATTCCGAAAGAAACATCTCAGATTATTTAAACGAAAACAACCTTAATTATTGTAGTGCATATAGTTCTATGGGTAGTGTGCAATATAAAAACTTCGCCACGACTTCTTCCTTGTTCGTTTTTGACGACCAAACCGTAAACGGACTGTTTAAAATTTATTCTTACGGAAAAAAACAAAACGTAGGAGATAAGGTTTGGCTTTCGGTTGCTTTTGCTGAAAAAACGGGGCTAAAAGTAGGAGATACTATAACTTATAATTCTATCGACGGCGGAAAATATAAAATTCAAATAGGCGGAATTTTTGAGTTTTATTTACTTAGGGCTGAAATTATAATGTCGCCGAAAACTTATGAAAAAGTGTTTGGAAAACAAGAAGACAGCAACGTGTTCTTTGTCGATAGTGGAAAATTAAACGCAAAAGATATAGAATTGTCCGTTAAAGACGTATCGGGAGTTTTGCAAACGGAAGATTATTACACTTCTTCTACCGAAGCGTTTAAATCGATTGGTATGGTCGGAACGGGTATTGCTATACTGTATATATCTTTATCGGTAATTATGGCGTTTTTAATCGTATTAAATATTTTAACGATGTTTATCGAAGAGAAAAAACGAGAACTCATTATTATGATGATAAACGGTTATTCGGTTAAAGAAGTAAAAAAATATATATACGGCGATACGATTTTGTTGACGTGTATAAGTGTAATTTTGGGCATAATTTTAGGGGTTGCCGTGAGTATTTTGACCTTAAAATCTCTTCTTTCAGAAGCGGGTAGATTTTATTATTCGGTCAGTTGGCAAGCCTGTCTATTAGGAACGGTAATAAGCGTTTTTATAATGTTTATCATTTCAGTTGTTGCTATGAAAAGAATAAACAATTTTAAATTGTCGGACATAAATAAATAATAAAAATTCACGAAAAGAGCGAAAGGAAATGGAAAAAACGATTACTAAAAATATGGTCGATATGACAAAAGGTCCACTGCTCAGTAAAATAATTTTGTTCGTTTTGCCACTAATGGCAACCAACGTTTTGCAAGTGTTTTACAATATGGCGGATATGATTGTGGTAGGCTTATCGGAAGAAGCAAACGCCGTGGGTGCGGTAGGAACTTGCGGGGCTTACGTTAACTTGTTTTTAAATACCATAATCGGCGTTTCCGTCGGCGTGAACGTAATAGTTGCACACGATTTGGGTGCGAAAGACAGCGTAGGAGTTAAAAATGCTATTCATACGGGAACTATAGTCGGATTTTTATTCGGGGTTTTGTTTGGAGCGATAGGTGCCGTTATAGCAAATCCCGTTCTTGAATTTTTAGGCAACGAAGGAAATCTTTTATATTTATCTACCGAATACTCTATAATTTATCTTTGCGGAATGCCTTTTATGGGACTTACTAATTGTGCGGTGTCTATTTTTAGGGCAAAAGGCGATACCAAAACCCCGCTTATTATTTTAACGTTAAGCGGAATTTTTAACGTTGTTATGAATTTGTTTTTCGTTCTTGTTTGTAAAATGTCGGTAGACGGCGTTGCACTTGCCACTCTTCTTTCAAATGCCCTTTCCGCCGTTATTTTATATATGGTGCTTGCAAAAGATAAGGATATTTGTAACTTTTCGCTTAAAAATTTAAAAGTGAATTTAAGGGCAACGAAAAAGATTTTGATAGTCGGGATTCCGAGTGCTATTCAGGGGGCGTTGTTTTCCATATCAAATATGATAATTCAATCGTCGATATTACAGGTTGATAATATGCTTAGTCCCGCTAACGCAAAATATCAACCCGTAGTTAAAGGTAACTCCGCAGCGAGTAATATGGAAGGTATTATTTATAATGCGACGAACTCCGTGTATCAGGCGGCAACTTCTTTCGTAGGGCAAAACTACGGCGTTAAAGATTTTAAAAGAATTAAAAAAGTACGCTGGTGTTGTTACGGTGTAACTTTTGTTATTTCGGTGGTTGTCGGGGCTATTATGATTTTGTTGAGAGACCCCTTACTTGCGTTTTACGGAATAGTAAACGGAAACGAAGGCTCTCTCGAAAATATAGCGTATAACACCGCTATAACGAGAATAATGTATATGTTCATTCCGTATTTTACCCTCGCTTTTATGGAAGTAGGTTCGGGCATTTTAAGGGGACAAAGATATTCGGTTTTATCCACGGTAATAAGTTTAATAGGGGCTTGCGTTTTAAGAATAATTTGGATATATACAGTCTTTAGAATAAATCCCACGCTTGAAATAATCTATCTTTCCTATCCTATATCTTGGACGGCAACGGCTCTTGCACATTTTATTTTCGGAGCGGTTCTTATAAACAAAGCGGAGAAAAAATACAATATGAAAAAAAGCGAAGTTGTTTAAAAACTCCGCTTTTATTTTTTATACTTTTTAATTTTTTACCGTTACTCTGATTTTAGCCGTTTCTTCGGGGGAAATCTTTATGATAATATCGTAAGTCCCGACGGTTTTTATATTAGATTCCAACACGATTTTTTTCTTATCGATATTAAAACCCAAAGAAGAAAGTTTTTCGGCAATTTCCTTATTGGTTATTGCACCGAAGAATTTTCCGCTTTCACCACTCTTTGCCGAAAGTTCTATTGATAGTCCGTTTATTTTGTCTTTTAATTCTTTGTTGGCTTTAAGTTCTTCCGCCCTGTGAAACGCTTGTGCCGCTTTTTGAGTTTTATTTTCGTTTATAGCGGTAGAATCTGCGAGTTTTGCTAAGCCCTTCTTAATGAGAAAGTTTTGTGCATATCCGTCTTTTGCTTCTATAATGTCGCCGATTTTTCCCGAACCTTTTACGTCTTTAAGTAATACAACTTTCATTTTGTTCACCACCTATATTATTATTTTAACTTAAAATCCACCCGATTGTCAATAGGTTTTAAAGTATACTTTTCTTTCTTTTGGAAATAATAAAAACAAGAGGAGAATAATATGAATAAAAATTATTGTATTAAGTGCGATGTAAACAAATGTAAGCACAATGCGGAAGGTTGCAACTGTCAACTCGATAGCATTAAAGTTACTTGCGGTTGTGAGGATTGCACTTGTTGCGACAGTTACGAAGAGAAGTAATTGCAAAAAAGAAGGTCGGCTTTTTAGCCGACCTTCTTTTTCTCATATATTATTCAGAATTTATTTTGGCGAACATATCGCCAAATGGTAGTATTATTGTAACATATTTCTTTATATTGTCAAGAGGTTTTGTAAAAATTTTTCAAATTTTTTTATTTTTTTTCAAATATAACCACAAAGAAGGGCAAATGAGTATTAGTATAAAGTTGACAAAAGGCTTTATATTTATTATAATTATTAAATTAAATATTATATGTGGGAGTATGCTCACAGAAAATTGTTAAAAAATTAAAATTTATAGACCACGGAGGGTTGTAAACTTATGGCAGAAGAAGTAATACTTACTAAAGAAGGAAAAGAAGAACTTGAAAAACGCCTTGAATATTTAAAGGTGGAAAAACGTGCGGAAATAACCGAAAGAATAAAAACGGCTAGAGACTTCGGAGACCTTTCCGAAAACGCCGAATACGATGCGGCTAAAAACGAACAAGCGATGATTGAGGGAGAAATTCTCGAAATCGAAGCCAAGTTAAAATATGCCGTTATCATAAACGAAGCGGGCGTAAAAAAAGGACACGTTTCTTTGGGCAGTAAAGTAGATTTTATAGAAGACGAATCGGGAGAACTTTTCTCTTACGAAATAGTCGGAACGACTGAAGCGGACGTAGAACAAGGAAGAATTTCAAACGAATCTCCTATCGGTAACGCTCTTTTAGGACATAAGGCGGGCGATAACGTAAAAGTTCCTGCCCCCGTCGGAACGATGTCTATTACGGTTAAGAAAGTATATTGATTAAAGGAATAAAAAATGGACGAAAATATAAATGCTTCTCAAAACGAAGAACTTGATTTAAACGAAATACTAAAAGTAAGGCGAGAAAAACTCGACAAATTAAAAGCCGATAATAAAAATCCTTACGAAAAAGTTAAATATGATAGAACCGCATATAGTTCTGATATAAAAGGCGATTATTCTAACTATGAAGGAAAAACCGTCGGTATTGCGGGTAGACTTATTTCTAAAAGAATAATGGGTAAGGCTTCTTTTGCCGTTATTTTGGACGGAAAGGGAACTATTCAATGTTATCTTTCCATAAACGATTTGGGAGACGATTATACGGCTTTTAAAGATTACGATATAGGCGATATCGTCGGAATAAAGGGTTTTGTATTTAAAACCCGTACCGAAGAGGTTTCCGTTCACGCACAGGAAATAGAACTTTTAAGTAAGTCCTTATTGCCGTTACCCGAAAAGTATCACGGATTAAAAGACGAAGACACCAGATATCGTCAAAGAGAAGTAGATTTAATCGCTAATCCTGAAGTTAAAAAGGTCTTCGTTACCCGTTCTAAAATAATGAGCGAGATAAGAAAATTTTTAGACGGCGTCGGATATTTAGAAGTAGATACTCCCGTGTTGCAACCTTTGGAAATAGGTGCGTCGGCAAGACCGTTTAAGACTCATCATAACGCACTCGATATGGATATGTATCTACGTATAGAAACCGAATTGTATTTAAAAAGGCTTATAGTCGGCGGATTCGATAAGGTTTACGAAGTGGGTAGAATATTCCGTAACGAAGGTATGGATAAATCTCATAACCCCGAATTTACTTCGGTGGAAATGTATCAAGCGTATAGCGATTATTTCGATATGATGAATTTAATCGAAAATATGTATAAGACGATAACTTTAAACGTTTGCGGTACCGAAAAAATCACTTATCAGGGCGTAGAGATAGATATGGGTAAACCTTGGGAAAGGCTTACTATGGTTGACGCCGTTAAAAAGTACGCAGGCGTTGATTATAACGACTGGAAGACCGACGCTGACGCTAGGGCGGTAGCGAAGAAAATGAACGTTACGGTTGAAGAAGGGGAAGAGGCTACGAAAGGGCACGTTCTAATCGCTTTCTTTGACTCTTTCGTTGAAGAAAAGTTAATTCAACCGACGATTATTTACGACTATCCCGTTGAAAACTCTCCTT
>JAZLMI010000033.1:0-21210 GCA_045598545.1 Christensenellaceae bacterium
TGGGAACGGGTATAGGTTCTGAATTCGATATTGAAAGTCTAAAATATAATAAAGTAATAATTCTTTCCGATGCGGACGTAGACGGATATCATATTCGTATACTTTTGTTGACTTTCTTTTTTAGGTATATGCGAGAACTTATTACCGAAGGACACGTTTATATAGGTATGCCACCTTTGTATAAGATATATAAGGGGAATACCGAGTTGTACGCTTACGACGATAACGAACTCGATAAAGCGAGAGAAAAGGTAGGAAGGGGTGCCATTATTCAAAGGTATAAAGGTTTAGGAGAAATGGACCCCTCTCAACTTTGGGAAACCACTATGGACCCTGAAAAGAGAAACTTAATGCAAGTAACCATAGAAGACGCTGCCGAAGCGGATAGACTTATAACCGTTTTAATGGGCGACGAAGTATCCGCAAGAAAGCAGTATATATTCGATAATTCAAACTTTAATAGAGAAGATTCTTTTGTTAAAGTAAAAAGGTCTTAAATAAGAGGAGGAAATAAAAAATGGAAGACAAAAAAGGTTTAATTTTCTCTTCACTTGACGAAGTATTTAAAACTTCTATGATTTCTTATGCGGAAGACGTTATTTTGGATAGAGCCCTTCCTAGAGTTGAAGACGGCTTAAAGCCCGTTCAAAGAAGAATACTTTACGATATGTACGAAATGGGATTAACTCCCGATAAACCGCATAAAAAGTGTGCTAAAATAGTCGGCGACTGTTTGGGTAAATATCACCCCCACGGCGACTCTTCGGTTTACGGTGCTTTGGTGCATATGGCACAAGATTTCAATATGCGTATGCCGTTAATAGACGGACACGGAAACTTTGGTACGGTAGACGGAGACGGTGCTGCGGCTTATAGGTACACGGAAGCAAGACTTCACGCACTTTCTTTGGAACTTTTGCAAGACATAGATAAAGATACCGTAGATTTTACCTGTAACTTCGACGATTCTTTGATGGAACCGACTATACTTCCGGGGCGTTTTCCAAATCTTTTGGTAAACGGTGCTATGGGTATAGCGGTAGGACTTGCTACGAATATTCCGACGCATAATCTTTCCGAAGTTATAAACGGAACTATTGCATATATAGATAATAATAAGATTTCTCTTTCCGAGATGATGAAATATATTCCTGCTCCCGATTTTCCGACGGGCGGATATATTATTAAGGGAGAAGAACTTGAAGAGGCGTATAGAACGGGTAAAGGGAAGATAAAGATAAAGGCTAGAGTAACGATAGAAAAAGAAAGCGGAGATAAACAGAATATAGTAATTTCCGAACTTCCGTATCAAGTTAATAAGGCAACTCTTTTAAAGAAAATTTCCGAAATGAAGGAAGAGAAGAAAGATATTCTTTCGGGTATTTCCGACGTTGTCGACGAGTCGGATAGAAACGGTATGAGAGCCGTTATAAAATTAAGAAAAGACGTAGATGCCGATGCAATTTTAAGATATCTTTATAAAAATACCGAACTGGAAACTTCTTTCGGTATAAATATGGTTGCGATTGCAAACGGAAAGCCTTGTCAGTTAGGACTTTTGGAAATAATAGGTTATTACGTTAATTATCAAAGAGAAGTCGTTTTGCGTCGTAGTAAGTTCGATTTAGAAAGAGCAAAAGAGCGGGCTCACGTTTTAGAAGGACTTATCGTTGCGGTTAAAAATATAGATGAAGTTATTAAGATAATAAAAGGTGCTGAAAACACTAATGATGCAAGGGAGAAACTTCGTGCAAGATTTAATCTTTCCGAGGTACAAGCCAGTGCAATTTTGGATTTAAGACTTGCAAGGCTTACTAAACTCGAAGTTTATAAGTTAGAAGAAGAACTTGCGGAACTTAATAAAAAAATTGCAGAACTTACCGCAATAGTATCTTCTAAGTCAAAGCAATGGGAAGTGGTAAAGAAAGAACTTCTCGCTATAAAGAAAAAGTACGGCGAAGCACGTCGTAGCCATATTATAGAAGGCGGTAGCGAAGTTGACGATAGCGATATAGAAAAAGAACTTAAAGTAGTAGACGATTTTGCGGTTGGCATTACTTACGGAAATCATTTTAAGAAGATGCAAGAGCATAATTATAATGCAAGCGATAGGAAAATAAAAGATAATACCGTATTTGACGATTTGATAAAGACGGTTGTAAATGCAAAGGGCGATAAAACGGTTTTGGCGTTTACTAATTTAGGTAATTGTTGTAAGATAAATTTAATCGGTTCTCCGGAATGTAGGTTTAGAGATAAAGGTTGTAAATTTATAGACGTTGCACCTTTTATAGTGAAAAACGAATATCCTGTTGCCTTATTTACGCTTGAAGATAATAAAGAGGGGCATTTCTTATTCTATACGAAAGACGGTTTGGTAAAGAAAACCGAGATAAAAGAATACGATTTAAATAAGCCTTATTATCAAGCGATAAAATTAAAAGACGGAGATTATCTTTTGAACGTTGAAAAAGATAAACCCGATACGACGATTGCGTTTATTACCGAGCAAGGTATGATTCTTAACGCAGTAAAAGACGATATACCTGTACAAGGAAGGGTGTCAGGCGGAGTTAAGGGACTTAATTTGAATAATGGAGATAAAATAAAATTCGTTTCTCAAGTAGATGAAGAAGGTGAGTTTATAGTAATTACGGACGGCGGATGCTATAAGAGAGTCATTTCTTCTTCTGTGGAAAGTTCCGCACGTTACCGTAAAGGCGTAAAAATAGTTACCTTAAATAAAGACGGTAAAGTGATTTATGCAGGATACGTAAAAGAACCTTTCGATATAGCGGTGGTCGATAATTTCGGTGTGGCGTTCACGGTAAATACCGAAGATATTTCAATAGAAGATAGAACGACCAAAGGAAAGACGTTAAAGAACGAAAACAAAAAAAGACTTCCCGAAAAAGCAACTAAAATATTCTAAAATAAAAAAAGATGCGATTAAAATTCGCATCTTTTTTATAAAGTTATATTTTTATCAATAATTTTCTTTTCTTATTTCGAAATAAGATTTCGGGTGGTTACAGGTGGGGCAAACTTCGGGTGCGTTCTTTCCTACTATTATGTGTCCGCAATTTCTACATTCCCAAACTTTTACTTCACTCTTTTCGAAAACTTGTGCAGTTTCTACGTTTTTAAGTAATGCACGGTAACGTTCTTCGTGAGATTTTTCTATTTGTCCTACTAAACGGAACTTTTTAGCGAGTTCGGGGAAACCTTCTTTTTCGGCGGTTTTGGCAAATTCTTCGTACATATCTGTCCATTCAAAATTTTCTCCGTTTGCGGCAACGGTTAAATTTTCCGCCGTGTTTCCTATTCCGTTTAATTCTTTAAACCACATTTTGGCGTGTTCTTTTTCATTTTCCGCAGTTTTTAAGAAAATTTCGGATATCTGTTCAAAACCTTCTTTCTTTGCGGTAGAAGCGAAATAAGTATATTTATTCCTTGCCTGAGATTCTCCGCTGAAAGCCGTTTGTAAGTTTTTTTCTGTTTGAGTACCTGAATATTTATTCATATAACACCTCTTTTATTTTTTTATCAAAAGTAGTATAATTCATTATTAAAACAATGTCAATTTATTTATAGAATTTTGCAAATAAAACAAGCGAAGACGCAAGCAAAAAAAGATGCTATCAAGGATATTATTATAGGTGTTAAAAGTTTTTTTGTTTTTGCTCCCGCAAAATATACTGTCGCTATGTAAAATACCGTTTCCGAAGAGCCGTATATTGCACAAGCGGAACGGGAAAGATAAGAATTTACGCCGTATTTATTGAATATCTCAGATAGCGTCGCTAACGCTCCACTTCCCGAAAAGGGTTTAATTAAAACGAGTTTTGTAAGTTCTTTGGGAATCCCGAAAAAACCGAATATGGGAGATAAAGAAGAAGATATGATTTCGGCAAGTCCGCTTTTATCGAAAAGTTCCGTAAGAACGAAAATACTTACTAAATACGGAAATATACTTACCGCAAAAGGTATTGCCGATTTTGCTCCCAAAGTAAAAGCGTCGTAAGGTTTTACTTTTTTTATTAGAGAGAAAACGAATATTATTAAGAAAAGGATAGGGATAAAATATTTACTCATTTCTTTTTGACAAAAATTTTTACTAAAAGTATGCCTATAACGGTTGATATGGCGGTGGTTAAAATAGTTGGTAAAATTATGTCCGAAGGAGTTATTGCGTTAAAAGAAGAACGTAATGCCAAAACGGAAGAAGGAATAACCTGAACGCTCGTTGCGTTTATTACGAAGAACATAATTATTGCGTATTCGGTGTTAGGGTGCTTTTCTAACTCTTGAATTGACTTAATGCCCATAGGGGTGGTGGCACCACTCATTCCCAAAATATTTGCGGAAATGTTTAGACTCATATAGTCGTTTGCTTTTTCGGGGATATTGCCGAATAGCATTTTGTTTATAGGCTTTAAGAGTTTTGCTATTTTTACGGAAAGTTTGGTTTTGTCTAATATTTCGAATATGCCTAGCCATACTGCGTATATTACGACGAGTCTAAGAGTTAATGATAGTGCGTTTTCCCCGCCTTTTAGCATAGAAGATAAGACTAAATCGGGGTTAGAAAATATCAGCATTGATATAGAAGATATTATAACTATCGTGAAAATTGTATTCATAATACGAATTTATGCTTTTAATCTCTTGAATATGAGAGAAATTTATGCTAAAATAAATATGAAATAAAACCTAAAAGAGGTAATAAAAATTGAAAGAAAAATATTATATAACTACGGCGATAGCGTATACTTCGAGTAAACCGCACATCGGTAATACTTACGAAGCGGTTTTGGCTGACGGCATTGCGAGATTTAAAAGAAGTCAGGGGTACGACGTGTTTTTTCAAACCGGTACGGACGAACACGGACAAAAAATAGAAGAAAAAGCAAACGCTTCGGGAATTTCCCCAAAGGAATACGTGGATAAAGTCGCAGGCGAAATAAAATCTATTTGGGATTTAATGGGTGTTTCTTACGATAAATTTATAAGGACTACCGATAAAGACCACGAATTGCAAATACAAAAAATATTTAAAAAACTTTACGAACAGGGCGATATATATAAAGGCTCTTACGAGGGCTGGTATTGTACTCCTTGTGAAAGTTTTTGGACTGAAAGTCAACTTGTAGACGGAAAATGTCCCGACTGCGGAAGAGAAGTGAAAAAAGCAAAAGAAGAAGCATATTTTTTCAAAATGAGTAAGTATGCCGATAGACTTTTAAAATATTACGAAGAGCATCCTGATTTTATCGTTCCGGTATCTAGAAAGAACGAAATGGTAAATAATTTCTTAAAACCGGGGCTTCAAGATTTGTGCGTTTCGAGAAGTAGTTTTAAGTGGGGAATTCCCGTAGATTTCGACGATAAACACGTTGTTTACGTTTGGCTTGACGCACTTTCTAATTATATAACGGGTATAGGTTACGATGCCGACGGAAATTCTTCGGAAAAATATAAAAAGTATTGGCCTGCCGACGTACACGTTATAGGAAAGGATATAATAAGATTTCATACTATTTACTGGCCTATTTTCTTAATGGCGTTAGGTGAGCCTCTTCCTAAACAGGTTTACGGACACGGGTGGCTTTTGCAAGACGGCGGTAAAATGAGTAAGAGTAAAGGTAACGTTATTTATGCCGACGACTTAGTCAAATTTTTCGGTAAAGATGCCGTTAGATATTACGTATTGACTGCAATGCCTCAAGATAACGACGGGCTTATTTCTTGGGAATCTGTTATAGACGTAATAAATTCCGACCTTGCTAATGTTTTGGGTAATTTAGTATCTAGAACGGTCGCTATGAGTAATAAGTATTTTGGCGGAGAAGTTGTAGACGGTAAGGTTTACGACAAGTTAGACGAAGAATTAAAATCGCTGGTTGTTTCTGTTAGAGATAAAGTTGCTTGTAAAATGGACGAATATAGAATTGCGGACGCTATTTCTGAAATATTCTCTATATTCCGTAGAGCGAATAAATATATAGACGAAACTATGCCTTGGGTTCTCGCTAAAAACGAACAGGATAAAGAAAGGTTAAAAACCGTTTTATATAATCTTACCGAAAGTATAGTTATAGGGTTATCTTTGTTAAGTTCTTTTATGCCTGAAACTTCCGAAAAAGCGTTGAAGGAATTTGGCGTTGAGATAAGAGATTATAGTGATTTAAATAAATTCGGTTTATTAAAAGCGACCAAAATTGTTTCTAATCCCGAAATGCTTTTTGCAAGATTAGACGCAAAACTTATAATGGAAGAAGTGAATAAGATGATAGAAGAAAGAAAAACAAAAGCGGAAGAAGAAAGCAAAGAAAAAGTTGAAGAGATAAGTATAGAAGATTTTGAAAAAGTAAAATTACAAGTAGTAAAAGTTATTGCGTGTGAAAAACTTGAAAAGAGCAATAAGCTTTTAAAACTTACCGTTAAAGTCGGGGAAGAAACGAGACAAGTTGTTTCGGGGATTGCAAAATATTATAAGCCGGAAGAACTTATCGGGAAAAGTTTGGCTATGATAACCAACTTAAAGCCTGCTAAACTTTGCGGAGAGTTAAGCCAAGGTATGATAATATGTGCTGAAGACGAAAACGGAACGGTTGCATATTTAACTCCTGAAAAACCTGTAAAGGAAGGCAGTAAGATTTTTTAATGTTTATCGACACGCATTGTCATATAGACGACGAAAAGTTTTCTGATACAGACGTTATAGTTGAAAATTATTTGAAAGAGAAAGTAATTTCGGTTGTAAATATGGGCTGTAATTTGGAATCTTCTTTAAATGGTAAGAAGTTATCCGAAATATATGATAGTGTATATTTTGCCGCAGGATATCACCCTTCTGATGTGGAAGATTTTTCGTTTGAAAAAGAAATTGAAATCGAAAAACTTTGTCAAAATCCAAAGTGTGTTGCGGTAGGCGAAATAGGACTTGACTACCACTATGAACCTTACGACAAAAATAAGCAGATAGATGCTTTTATAAGACAAATAGATTTGGCATATAGAAACGGATTGCCTTTTTGTGTGCATAGTAGAGATGCCACGTTAGACACGTTAAACGTTTTAAAATCGAATAAGAATAAATTAAACAACGGGTTTATAATACATTGTTTTTCGGGAAGTAAAGAAACGGCGAAAGAGTATTTGGATTTAGGCGGATTTATAGGGTTTGGCGGGACTTTAACATTTAAAAATTCAGAAAGGATAAAGGAAGTCGCTAAATTTATTCCAAAAGATAGAATATTAACTGAAACGGATAGTCCGTATTTATCGCCCGAGCCTTTTAGGGGAAAGATAAACGAACCTAAAAATATTCCGGTAATTGCAAAATATTTGAAAAATTTAAGAGGCGAAACGCAAGATTTTTATATTCAACTGAAATCGAATGCGGAAAATATTTTTAAAAAATTAAATTCAAAAGCCGCACTTTGATAAAGCGTGGCTTTTGAATTTTATCTTGCGTAGATTTTTGTAAAGAATTACTCTTTACGTTATTATTGTGTTTAGATTTAAAAATTATATGCGTGAATATAATCGGTAAAATATGGAAAATTTAAAAAATCAATTAGGACAATTTGGAATTTCGTTAAAGAAGAAATACGGGCAGAACTTTTTGACTGACGAAGTTTTGCTTGAAGAAATCGTAAAAACCGCAGGGATAGAAAAAAGCGATTATGTTTTGGAAATAGGTTGTGGAGCGGGTGCATTAACTAAGGTTTTAGTGAATAATGCGTCTTACGTGTTCGGATATGAAATAGATAAAACTTTAAAACCGCTTTTAGATGAGAAGTTTGCAGGTATAAATAATCTTAAAATATCTTATAAAGATATAATGAAAGAAAATATTAAGGAACTGGAAAAGGAAATCGGTAGGGAATATTTTTTAATAGCAAATCTTCCATATTATATAACTACTCCAATCGTTATGAATTTTTTGGAAAATTCCGAACATCTTAAAGCGATGGTTATAATGGTTCAAGAAGAAGTTGCCGATAGGTTTTCGGCAAAAGCGGGGAGTTCTGATTACGGTGCTATAACCGTGGGAATAAATTTAAGGGGAAGTGCGGAGAAATTGATGCGTGTCGATAGAACTAAATTTACGCCTGTCCCTAACGTTGATTCTGCGATTATTAAAATTTGTATAGATAAAAATAAGTTTAAAGATGTAGACCTAAAAAAAGTTAGAAACGTCGTAAGGAGTGCATTTTCAAGTCGAAGAAAGATGCTCGTTAATAATCTTATGAATTTTTATAAACTTTCTAGGGCTGAAGCCGAGGCAAAACTCTTAAAATCTAATATTCCCTTAACTGTTCGTGGAGAGGATTTGACGGCGGAAGAGTTCGTAAAACTTTCGGAGAGTATGTAATGAAAAAAATTTTAGTCGTTGCAAGTGCAAATAAAGGTAAGTTAAAAGAAATACAAAATATGTTACCTTCTTTTACCGTTAAAGGATATAAAGAATTTGATTTAGATTTTGATATAGAAGAAACGGGGGAAACTTTTTACGAAAACGCATTGATAAAAGCAAAAGCGGTATCAAAAGCATTGAATTTACCTGCACTTGCAGATGATTCGGGGATTTCGGTAAATGCGTTAAACGGTGCTCCGGGTGTGTATTCGGCTAGGTATTCCGATGAAGGAACGGATAGCAAAAATTGCGAAAAGTTATTAAAAAATTTAAAGGGTGTAGTAGACCGTTCAGCAAAATTCGTCTGTTGTATGGTATATTATTCTACTACCGGTGAAATTGTTTCGGAAACGGGAGAAACCTACGGGTATATTTTAGAAGAAATGGTGGGTAATAACGGTTTTGGGTACGACCCGTTGTTTTGGAGTTCGGACTTAAAAAAATCTTTTGGGATTGCTACGGATGAAGAAAAAAATTCGGTTTCCCATAGAGCAAGGGCATTAGAAAAAATCAAGGATAGATTAAGATGAAGACGGCAATAGTATTATCCGATACGCACGGAAACGTTTCGGCGATAGAAAAGCTTTACGATAAAATGAAAGAAGCTGACTATATTTTTCATTTGGGCGACCATTACTACGATATGGAAATTTTTAAAGAATTTGAAGATAAAATTATTTCCGTAAAGGGTAATTGCGATGGTGGTGGAGAAGATAAAGAGTTAGAAATAGAAGGCATAAAAATTCTATTAACTCACGGAGATAAGTATCACGTAAAATTTTCTTTGTCAAGGCTTATAATTCGGGCAAAAGAGATAAATGCGAACGTAGTTTTTTACGGACATACCCACGTAAAGAGAGAAAACGAAGAAGACGGGGTAAAAATGGTAAACCCCGGAAATATGACAAGATTTGGGAATAGTTCTTATTGCTACGCTTGTTTTGATAACGGAAAGTGCGTTACTAAAATAGTAGATATTTAAAGGAGAAAAAATGAAAGTTTTTGAAAGTATAGAAAGTCTTATAGGGAACACTCCGCTTTTTAGAATTAAGAATATAGAAAAAGAGGAGAATTTGTTGGCTACCGTTCTTGTAAAATTAGAATGTTTAAACCCTGCCGGAAGCGTTAAGGATAGGGCGGCTTTATTTATGCTTAACGAAGCGGAAAAACAAGGTAAAATAAAGAAGGGGGCTACGATAATAGAACCGACAAGCGGTAATACGGGAATAGGACTTGCCTCGATAGGGGCGTCAAGAGGGTATAAGGTTATTTTGACTATGCCCGATACTATGAGTATAGAAAGGATAAAACTCTTAAAAGCGTATGGTGCCGAAGTCGTTTTGACGGACGGTAAACTCGGAATGAAAGGTGCGATAGATAAAGCGGTTGAGTTAAAGGATAAGACGGAGAATAGTTTTATCCCTTCGCAGTTTGATAACCCCGCAAATATTAAAGCCCATTACCAAACGACAGGACCCGAAATTTGGGAAGATACCGACGGAAAAGTCGATATATTCGTCGCAGGGATAGGCTCGGGCGGAACTGTTTCAGGAATAGGCAAATATTTGAAAGAGAAAAATAAAGACGTTAAAATAATAGCGGTAGAACCTTCTTCTTCTCCGCTTATCAGTAAGGGCTTTTCTGGAAGCCATAAAATTCAAGGGATAGGTGCTAATTTTATTCCCAAAAATTATGATTCTTCGGTTGTTGACGAAGTGGCTCTTTGTTCAGACGAAGACGCTTTTGAATATGCGAGAATGCTTGGGAAAAAGGAAGGAATTTTAGTGGGTATATCTTCGGGGTCAGCACTTTTTACGGCAGTACAAAAAGCAAAACTGCCTGAAAATAAGGGAAAAGTTATAGTTGCACTTTTACCGGATACGGGGGATAGGTATTTATCTACCGAACTTTTTAAATGATAAGAGATAAAATAAAAAAGGTATTGTCTTTATTTTGGACTTTTTTTAAGATAGGTTTGTTTACGTTTGGTGGCGGTTATGCAATGATTGCGATAGTCGAACGTGAACTTGTGGAAAAAAAGAAGTGGATAAAAGACGAGGAATTTGCAGATATAATAGCGATTGCGGAATCGACTCCGGGACCGATTGCAATAAATATGGCGACTTTTGTAGGATATAAAAGGAGCAAGTTTTTAGGTTCTTTATTTTCAACGTTAGGCGTTGTATTACCGTCTTTTGTAATAATATTTCTTATATCTTTTGTTTTCGATAAATTTTTAAGTTTAACTTGGGTGCAATATGCTTTTCGAGGCATTCAGGTTGCGGTTGTATTTTTAATAATATCCGCAGGCGTTAAAATGTTCTTAAAAACAAAAAAGACGGCGTTTAATATCGTGTTGTTCTTTTTGTCTATCATAGCACTTGTATCTTGTAGTCTTTTTGCTCCTAATTTTTCATCAGTATTTTTAATATTGATAGGTGGTGGGATAGGTTTAATATTTTATCTTGCTACGTGTTTTAAAAATAAAGTTAAAGGCGGTAGAGACAAATGATTGAAATGTTATATTTGTTTTTAACGTTTTTAAAGATAGGGGTTGTTTCTTTTGGTGGCGGATACGGAATGATTTCGGTTTTAACCGAAGAGGTTTTATCTCACGGCTGGCTTACCGAAACGGAACTTATGAATTTTATAGCGGTTTCGGAGTCAACTCCGGGGCCAATTGCTATAAATATGGCGACATTTGTCGGAGCAAGTCAAGGGCAAGCTGTTTTCGGAAGCGGTTTTGGTGCATTGCTTGGTGCTTTTTTGGCTACTTTTGGAGTGGTTTTGCCCGCATTTTTAATAATACTTGTAATAGCGTCTTTAATAAAAGGCTTACTGAAATTTAAATGCGTAGAAGCATTTTTACAAGGTGTTAGACCCGTTGTTATGGGTTTAGTGGTCGGAACTGGATTACTGCTTTTTTCGACGGTAATAATAGGATATAATAAAGTTTATAATACTTTTGATTTCGACTATAAATCTTTGATAATTTTCGGAGTTGTAGTTTTGATATATTTTATATACAAGGTTTTCAAAAAGAAAAGCATCTCACCGATAATTTTAATTTTAAGTTCCGCAGTTTTAGGCATATTTATGTATGGGGTAATATAAAAAACCCGTCGTTTGATACAAACGACGGGTTTTACTTTAAATTGTTGCATTTTTATAAATATTATGTTATTATTTATATGCTACATTATCTTTATAATTATAAAATATAAATTTTCGGGTATAGTTCGGTGGAACTATACTTTCTATCGCATTTTACAAATCCCGAAAGTTTTGTAAAGATAGTGTAGCAACTATGCGGAAAGGTATATTCTACGGTGCCGTTTCTGTATGGATTCGGCACTTTTTTATAAAAACAACTAATATTCTATTAAATCAACCAGCGGTTGAGTAAAAAATATTGCAACTGTAAGTTTGTTTTCGTATAATAAAATCGATACAAAACTTTCGGGATAAAAATAAGGAGAAATTTTATGAAAAATTATGGAGACAAAATTGTCGAATTGCGTAAAATGGCAAATATTACGCAAGTGGAACTTGGCGAAGAGTTAAATGTAACAGCACAAGCAGTTTCTAAATGGGAAAACGGTCTTGCTGAACCCGATTTAGAAACCATAAATAAGATGTGTGAATTATTTAATGTTTCGCCTAATGAGTTTTTTGGTTTGGAAAACACGCCAAATTCTAATGGGCCTGTACAAGAGCAAAAGCCGATTCAGGGATATTGTGAACGTTGTAGTAAACCATTATATGTAGGAGAGTATAAAGTTAAAACTGTCGAAACGAGAGTTAGTCACGGAAGAACTCATCATAATGTTACTTCTCAACATTTATATTGTAACGATTGTTTTAAAAAAGTAGAAAAAGAAGAACAGGAAAAAAGAATAGCCGAAGCAGAAAATAAAATAAACGAACAAAAGCATGAAAGCAGAAAAGAATTAAGAAGAGGTTTAGGGTGGGGAACTGTCGCTGCTATAGTTGCTTTAGTTGCCTCAATTATTGGTTTTAACCTTAACGGGGTAAACGTTACTAGTACAATTATAGGTACAGTAATTTTGACTTATGTTGGATTTTCATTGGTGTGTCAGATTTTTTGGTTTGGAACTGTTTGTGATATATTGATGTTTTTTATGCGTTCTTTCCAAATGCCGGGTGTAATTTTTGGGTTGAGTATAGATAGCATTGTGTTAGCAATTGCCTTGAAACTGTCGCTATTTGTATTAAGTATTTGTTTGTCGATTTTATGTTTTTTGGTTGGTGTAGCGATTGCAATGTTTTGCGGTATTTTTATTTTTCCGTTTGCATTATCAAGTAAAATAAAGGAAGTATAGGAGATAAAAATGAAAAGGAATTTAATTTTATTTTTTATTTTTTTAATTGCGATTTCTTGTTTTGGACTTTTTGGCTGTGGTACTAACGATGGCGGCAATAATGATTTTGAACTTCAAAAGTTTTCTAATATTGTCTTTAAAAGCGAAGTAATAGACTATGATGGCGAGTTGCATACGATAGAGGTGGCTAACGTTCCTGATTTTGCAGATGTGCAGTATGAAAATAACGGACCTTTTGTAGACGCAGGGGAATATAATATCGGAGTTAAAATATCCGCAGAAAATTATAAAGACTTGAACTTAACTGCAAAACTTACTATAAACAAAATAGATATCACGGGAATAACTTTTGAAGATACGCAAAAAATTACTTATGACGGTAATAGCCATAAGCCAAGTTTTAGCGGTACTCTTCCTGATGGAGTTACGGCAAAATATTATGTAGGCAATAAGGAAGTCTCTGAAGGGATAAAAGACGTAGGGACTTATGCTTGTAAAATTATTTTATCTGGTAAAAACTACAAAGAATTGATATTAAATTGTTCGTACAAAATAAAGGAGAATTTGATAGGGTTTGCTAATAAGGTTATAGAATCTTTCGGTCAAGTTCCAGACTTATGGGAATTTTTACCTGAAATATTTTCTAGTGAGTATCACACGGTAACAACTTTAGTTGATTATTCTAATTTTGTAAATGTTTCTTCTATTCCTAAAAATGGAATAGGAAAGCAAATGGATACCGTGTATGGGCTGTTGAATATAGGAGAAAAAGCCATTTCCGTTGTGAATAAAGTATATGCCGTAATGAACAGTATTAAATCTTTATATTCTGCATTTATAGATACTACTGATGAAGAAAAAGATTATTCTAACAGCGTAGGTAACATTTCTTTTGCAATAGAGATTAAAGAAGATGTATACTATTTAAACGCCGAATTATTAGGGGTAAAAGTCAAGATATATTCTAATGGGGGAAATGGATATGGAGCAAGAGTACAATTAACTAACACCACCGTTTTGAAATATACGGTAAAAGAAGATTATTTGTTGGTAGCATTAGATGTTTTAGATTCGTCAGTAACACAAATAGAATTCGTTAGAAAAAATAAACAAGTATGTGGATACTTATATGAAACAATTTTTAACGGTTCGGATTTTTTATCTACTAGTTCACTCGTTTACGTTGAAGATTCTTATACTATTATAATAGGTAACAAAGGAGATTTTATTTTAACTAGTGAAGGTACTAATTGTGAAGTATACAGTAATACTACTGGTACATTAGTTGGTAGTGAAGTTAGGGAAATATTAAAAGGTAAGGCATATAATACCTTATGGTATAATTTGTATTCTATCGGTGGCATAACCAACATAAAAAAAGAAGATAAGAAAAATGGAAGTAATGCAGATACGATATATATAAATAATGCGAGCAAGGCAATTCATAGTAAGAATGTTTCTTTAACAGATTGGTCAAGGCGATTTGATATAGAATTTAAAACTATGTATTTTTATTCTTATAACGAGGATAAAGAAGAGTATGATCAAGTAAAAATAGAAATACCTATGGTATTTATTCAAGAGGACTATTTAAGTACTTTTATAGAAGATTTTTCTGAAGAAAACGAAGATTATTTGCCTGGAAATATAACTCTTAATGTTAATAAAAGCGATAAGGAAGCCGTAAGTTTTGCATATAGTGATTTGCTTTCGCTGTATGACGAAATGAAATCTAAAGTTACATATGATAGTATTAAGAATTATTGTAAAAGTTGATACATTAAAAAAACAAAACCCGCCGTTTGATACAAACGACGGGTTTTTAATTCTTTATTGTTATTATAATTTTGTTCCGCATTCAGGACAGAATTTTGAATTTCCGCTTACTTTCTTCCCACATTCGGGGCAAAATTTTTCGGAAATTTTTTCTCCGCATTCAGGACAAAACTTTGCCGTTGCCGATATTTCCGTTCCGCATTTAGGACATTTTTTAGTAGCGGTTTTTTTCTCGGTTTGTTGAGAGGGCGAAGACTTAAATGCTTCTGCAAACGCAGCACCTAGTCCTACTCCCGCACCTAGTCCTACTCCCGCACCGGTAAACGTTCCTCCCATTCCGGGATTTTTTGCAGCGTCTTTCATCGCTTCTGCCGCCGCAACTTTCATCATAACGTCAGTCTTATCTCCCAAGATACCGAGTTTACTACGTTCGTCTATTGCCTTTTCGACTTCTTCCGGAACAGACATATTCTCAATAAATAAGTTGGTAAGTTTAAGCCCGAATTCTTTGAATTTATTTTGAATGTTATTAGAAACTATTTCGTTAAATTCAGTGGTATTTCCTGCTAAATCCAACGCTGAAATTTTACTTTCGCCGATTGCGTCGGTAAGTGCCGAAACCAACATAGTTTTAAGCCAGTCGGTTATATCTTGCGTTTTAAAGGAAGAATTCGTTCCGAAAAGTTCTTTTAAAAACGTTGTTCCGTCGTCAACCTTAAAAGCGTAAGAACCGTAACCTTTAACTCTTATTGCACCGAATTCGGGGTCTCTCATCATTATAGGATTAGCAGTACCCCATTTGCAACCCGTAAATTGTTTAGTGTTAATGAAATATACGTCTAATCTTATCGGAGTTTGAAATCCGTATTTCCAGCCTGCAAGTTTGGAAAGAATAGGGAATATCTCAGTATTTAAATCGTAAGTTCCGGGCGTAAAAACGTCGCAAATTTGTCCTTTATGAACAAAAACAGCTTGTTGAGACTCTCTGACTACGAGTTTACTTTTTTGATTTACTTCCGTTCCGCCTTTCGGAAACGGATATTTGTAGACCAAAGTATCTTTTGAACTGTCTGCCCATTCTATTACTTTAAGAAATAGTGCCATATCTTTTCTCCTTGTTTATTTTTTATGGAGCAGGTGAAGGGAATCGAACCCTCCTCTAAAGCTTGGGAAGCTCTCATTCTACCGATGAACTACACCTGCACTTAGTATTTACATTATATCAAATAAAAATGTTATTGTAAATGTAATTTATTGAAAATAACAAAATTAATTAAAATTTTATATTTCGTACCTTTTATTTATATTGTTAAAAGGGGTTGAAGGTGTTGACTTAACGTGAAAATAATTATATAATATTATAAAACGAACCATTTAGGAGAAGATATTATGGAAAAGAAAATTACTGCTGATACTCTTATTTTTGATGCTATTCAAATTAACCCCAAAGCCGGTGAAATTTTAATGGCTAACGGAATGCATTGTTTAGGGTGTGCTTTGGCTCACGGGGAAACTGTAGGCGAGGCGGCAGACGTTCACGGTGCTGACCTTAATAAAATGCTTGAAGAGTTAAACAAAATAGAAAAATAATATACTATGGCAAAAAAGGAAGTAGGAGAAAACGGCGAAATCCAAAGTAGGGTTTCCACAGAGATTATAAAGTGTCCTTCTTGCGGTGGGAATATGGAATTTGACCCCGATTCTCAAATGCTTTTATGTTCTCATTGCGGAACCAAACAAAGTTTTGCAAGCGATTTGAAAGCCGAAGAATTAGACTTGGTTTCGGGATTTATTTCGGATAAGAAATGGGAAGACGAAGAGTCTTCCGTTTTCCGTTGTTCTAATTGCGGTGCAAAAGTTATTTTGTCGGCTAATGAAACCGCCAAAGTATGTCCGTTTTGCGGAACGGCTCACGTTGAATCGGAAGAAGAAATTGCGGGTGTTAAGCCAAATGCCGTGTTGCCTTTTTCTTTGGGATTCGAACAGGCTCTTGAAAAAGTAAAATTTTGGGCAAAGAAAAAACTGTTTGCTCCGAAAAAATTTAAAAATAATTTAGACGCAGATAATCTTCGTGGCGTTTATATGCCGTCTTTTACTTTTGATAGTTTTACGACTTCGGTATATGCGGGAAAAATCGGTAGAGATTACGTGGTAACCGTAGGTTCGGGTAAGAATAGACATACCGAAACACGTATAGAATGGAAATACGTAAGCGGTACTTTTTACGATAATTTCGACGACGTTTTGATTACGGCGGGTAGTAAATTCGGACAAAAAGAAATGAAAAAAGTATCTCCTTTTGATACCAACGGCAGTAAAGTATACGAAAGCAGTTACCTTTTGGGGTTTATGGCGTATCATTACGATAGAGAACTTGTGGACTGTTGGGAAGACGCTAAAACCGAAATGGATAAAGCCATCAAAAAAGGGATACTTGATTTATATCCGGGGTATACCCACGTTTCCTACTTAAATGTTTCCACTTCGCACGAAAAAGTTACTTATAAGTACGTTATGCTTCCCGTTTATTTGGGAAATTTCAATTATAGTAATAAAAATTACAATTTCTACGTTAACGGAAGCACGGGAAAGGTTTGGGGAAAAACTCCGATTTCAGCCTTAAAGGTCTTACTGACTTCTGTTTTGGGTATAGCGGTAGTCGGTGGCTTAATTTTCTTAATTCTTTCGTTCTTAAAGTAGATTTTTCGTTTAGATTTCAAGATTTTTTCGTAAAACGTAAATTTTTTTTGTTTTTTTATTGACCGCAAGCCGTTTTATGATATATAATCTTAAAGATAAGCTTAATATTATGGGGATAAATTTTCCTTACATGGAGGCAGATATGAAAAAGAGAAAGTCGATAATTTTATTGGCCGTTATAGGAATTATAATGGCGTTTTTTGCTGTAATGACTTTCATACAGTTCCCTACGGGAATAAAAAATTACAATTCTATTTTGGGAGCAATTCAATTAGATTACGATTTAGCACCTCAAGGTTATAACGTTTCTTATACTTTGGAACTTTCCGAAGACGAAAACGAAGTTAAAAATATTGAAGAGGTCGTAAATACCTTGTACAGTAGGCTTAATTATTTGGGCTATACGAATTGTTTGGTAAAGCCGATAAAGAGTACCGAACAGGGTGTTAAAGACTACGATATCAGAATAGAAATAAATGCTAATGAAGACAAATACGGTAAGCCCGATACGGCTACTATAGCAAAAGATATGGAAGCAGTCAAGGCATACGGTAAACTTAAATTCTACGGTGGTTCTTCTTCGGACAGTTTAGATGAAATTTTTACCGATATCAATCCTATAAAAGAAGTTAAAAGCGTAGGATATAATTCTAATAGCGGAAGTTATTTGGTTAGTATTACTTTTACTAATGAAGCGTATTCAAGATTGGAAAATTCTATGAAGAGTGATTTCTATTTCAAAATAACTTTGGGGGACGAAACGATAAGTCCTTTTGACGGAACGAGTGCGATTACCTCTTCTAATTTTTCAAATAAGTCTATAACTATTCAGTCCGGTGATGAAGCGAGTGCTAAAATAATGGTTTTACAAATTACTTCGGGCGGACTTGATTATAGGTATGAATATAAAGAAGGATTTGAAGGGAACGTAGTTTATTATGTTAATGGGCAAGGTGTTGCTACCAAGTGCGTTATAGCGGTTGGAATATTCCTTGCGGTTATAATAGCGTTCTTTGCTGTTAAATATAGGGGACTTGGAATTTCTTTCGGACTCACGTTGTTGTTGTTTATTTTGGGAGAGATTGCACTTCTCGTTGCAATTCCGGGAATTAAACTTAACCTTGGCGGAATAGTCGGTATTATAGTTGCAACCGTTATACTTGCGGACGGGCTTATGATATTAGCAAAGAGAATATCCGAAGAGTATGCTAACGGTAAAACGGTTAAAGCGGCTTTTAAAACGGGATTTTCGAGAACACTTATCCCTTGCATTTCTACTGCCGTAATATCTGAAGTGTTTGCTATTTTACTTTTCATATTTACTAACGGCGTTGTAAAGTGTTTCGGAATAACTCTTGCTATAGGCACTGTTCTCGCATTGATTTCCGTTTTATTGATTTCAAGAATGTTCACTTCTTTAATTATACCCTTGGTAAAATCGGATAGTCAGGAAAAGTTCTTTAATCTTAAAAGGGAGGAAAAATAATTATGAAAAATATTGTAAGTAAATTTAAAATCTTCCTCATTGCATTGATTGTTTTAGTGGTTGTAGGTATGGCACTTTTGGGTGCGTTAGGATTTAATAAATCGGCTGATTACAGAAGTACTTGTGAACTCTACGTTTCTATAGACCAAAACGTAAGTACTTCTAATTCGGGTAAAATATTAAAAGATTCTACTGAAGAATATTTAAAAAATAACGGTGTTAACTACGTCGATTATGCTACGGAAACATTAGAGGGCGACGGCATAACTTTAATATATAAGATAGACGAGGTTATTTCCGATGGTTGGCGTGCAGGATTAGACCATTATGTTAGTTCTAAATTGGCTAGCAAAGCGGACATAAAAGACTTAAACGTTGATGTTCAAATTTATTCGGCAAAACCTTCGTATAATTCTCAGTTCGGTTGGATTCTTTTGGCGTTTGGAATAGCCATAGTAGTACTTTTTGTCTATACTTTCTTTATGGAAAAATTGTCTTCTGCATTAACTTTAATTATTGTTTCGGTAATTTCATCCATATTATTTATATCACTTATGGCTATAACCAGAATTCCTGCATATCCTTACGTGGGTGCGGTAGGAATACTTTCCGCATTACTTTCGGGAGTGCTTTCAACCGTTATGCTAAATAGGTTTAAGGAACAAACGAAACTTTCGGAAAGTAGCGGTCTTTCTATTCGTGATATTGCGAATAAAGGTGCTTACGATAGTATTTTAAGATTTGCTTTCATATTGGGTGCATTGTTGTTTATCTCTTTATTCTTGATAATAATAGGACCTGCCTTTTTAAGGTTTATCGGATTGCAGATTTTAATTGCAGGGATTTCTTCGGTGTTTGTTGCGTTTACGTTTACTCCTGTTTTTTGGATGATATTCAAAAGTTTCAAAAAGAAGAAAAATTAAACTTGATAAAAAATTTAATGACAAGGCGGGAAAATAACTTTCCGCCTTGTTCTAAAATAATGGTGTTTTATGAGAATCGTTTACGGTAAAGTTCTTTCTGAAAGTGAAAATTCTTTAATAAAAGTAATTTCAAAAGAATGCGGTATTATGTTTGATACCGCAAGACTTTTGTTTTACCGTGGTATAGATTCCGTAGAAAAAGCGAAACGGTTTTTAATTCCGTCTAAAAGTAATTTTAATAATCCTTTCTTACTTTCGGATATGAAAGAAGCGGTGGAAAGAATACGTTTTGCAAAAGATAATAAAGAACCCGTTCTTATTTGGGGTGATTACGATGCGGACGGAATATGTGCGTCCGCTACTCTTTATTATTCGTTAAAACAATTCGGAATAGATTCTGTCGTAAAAGTTCCGGAAAGGAATAGTGGCTACGGGCTTAACGTAGAACAAATTTTAAATATACATAAAGAAGTAGGTATAAAGCTTTTAATCACCGTTGATTGCGGAATCAGTGAAAACGATAAGATAGAGATTTTTAAAAGTAACGGTATAGACGTAATAGTTACAGACCATCACGAACCCCCCGAAGTTTTGCCTGATTGTATAAAGATAAACCCGCATATAAAGGGAGATAGTTATCCGTTTAAAGAACTTTGCGGTGCGGGAGTGGCTTATAAGTTAAGTTATGCGTTAATAGGTGAAGACGCTAATAAGTATTTGGATTTAGTTGCTCTTGCTACCGTATCTGACAGTATGAACTTGGTTTCGGAAAATAGAGATATAGTAGTGGAAGGGCTAAAATTGTTTAACGGTAATAACGGTAATAATTGTAGGAAGGCTTTTAAATATTTAGCGGAAAGTAGTGATAAGTGCATAAACTCGCAAACGTTAGCCTTTTCTTTTGCTCCGAGAATAAATGCCGGTGGGCGTATGGGAGATGCGAATACCGCATTAAAACTTTTTTTGTCTGAAAACGAAAACGAGATATACGATTTATCAGTAAAGCTGAACGAGTATAATCTAGCACGTCAAGTTGAATGTGATAGAATTTATAGAGAGGCAAAATCTAAAATACAAGATAACGTGTGGAAAGAGGCAATCACCGTTTACGACGAAGGTTGGCAAGTCGGGTTTATAGGAATAGTTGCCGCACGTCTTGTAGAAGATTACAATAGACCCGTGATAGTGTTCGGGGGATATGACGGAGTACTTAAAGGTTCTGCAAGGAGCGTAGACAGTGTAAATATATATCAAGCGATATGCGGAGCAAAAGAGTTTACAATCGAATTCGGCGGACATTCTCAAGCGGCTGGTGTATCCATAACAAAGGATAATTTTGAAAACTTTTCAAACGCTTTATGTGATAATATAAGAAATGTTTGCGAAAAGGATAAAATAGATAAAGAAATATTTGTGGATTGGCAAATAAACGGAGAAATATCTTTAGAATTTGCAAAAGAGATTGACCTTTTAGAACCTTTCGGAGTTGGTAATAAAAAACCTTTATTTTCGGTTATAACCGATAAGGTTTCTTCATTGCCGTTAAAAAGCGGTTCA
>JAZLMI010000034.1:0-11493 GCA_045598545.1 Christensenellaceae bacterium
TAAAAAAGAGATTTCGGTAGCAAATAACAAATCAAATTTAGAATATTTATATATCGTAAAAGCGGAAGCTACTAAAATAATAGAAGCTTCCCCATATTATTCAAAAACATATAAAGTGTTTACACATTACGATAAAACATCACAAAATTCTCTTGATAGTTCATTAAGCGAATGTAAAGAAAATTACGGTAAATCCGGAATAATTATAGATAAAAAAAATAAAATCATAGCTTATTCTTCTACCGTAGGCGAAACAAGAAGACAATTAGGTTCCGTTATTAAACCAATTTTGGTATATGGTCCTGCAATAGATACCGGTACCGTTTATTCTTGTTCTTTATTAGAAGATGAAAAAACTGATTTTAACGGATACTCACCAAAAAATTATAACGATATGTATTACGGAAAAATTTCTGTAAAAGAATCTTTAGCAAAAAGCCTTAACGTATGTGCAGTAAAACTTTTAAATTATACGGGAATAGAAAAATCTTTAAGTTACTTAAATCTTACGGATATTCCCATTACTTCTAACGACAATAATTTATCAATAGCTTTAGGATGTTTAGAAAAAGGGGCAACATTAAAAGAGATAACTTCCTCTTACGGAATATTTTTAAATAACGGAATTTATACCACTCCGTCTTCAATACGAGAAATAAGTTGTAAAAACGGTGAAATTATTTATAGAGATAATAGTAAAGAGAATAAAGTCTTTAATGAAAGTTCAACTTATATAATAAACGATATGTTAAAAGCCACGGTAGAAGAAGGAACAGCAAAAAAACTAAAATTTGCGAATTTCCCAATTTATGCAAAAACCGGAACTGTTGGCAACGAAAACGGGAATACGGACGCTTACTCTATTTCTTATACTACGGATTATTGTATGGGTATATGGGTTGGTAATAAAGATAATTCTTATATGGATAATTCTATCACTGGTGGTTCTCTTCCGTGTCAAATTGCATTATCCGTTTGGGAAAATTTATATTATAACTCTAAAAACCCAATTGAATTCAGTATACCGTCTAGCGTAAAAAATATTGCGATAGACGATATAAGTTATAGCGAAGGGGCCGTAATATTGTCCGACGAAAATTCCCCCGAAAGATATAAAAATTATCAACTGTTTGCCGAAACCAATATGCCAAATAAGCAGTCCACAAGATTTTCTTATCCTAAAACAGAAAAACCCCAAATTGCTTTGAATAACAATACTATTTCGATTAGATTATGTCTGACAGAATATGAAAATGCAATAATATATCGAACAGAAAACGGAATAAAAAAAGAAATTTACGACACTTTGAAAAACGGAAAAATTGAAACGTTTTTAGATTGCGATTTAAAGCCTTATAGAGAGTACGTTTACTCTCTAATCCCCTATTATTCAAACGGAACGAATAAATATTTTGGCGAAGAAATAATAATAGAAAAAATAAAAACGTCGGGAAATATTCCCGACGATGATTGGATAAATGATTTTATGTGAGTTATTAAAGTTCTATAATTTCTATATCTGACAACGCTTCGTTTACTAAAGATTCAACGTCCAAATTCGATTCAACTTTTAACACTTTTTGCAAGTCCGGTTTTATTAGAGGGAACTTCGGCAAAAATACCGTACAGCAATCTTCATATGGCAGTATAGAAGTTTCATAGGTATCTATTTTTCTAGATATCTCTATAATATCCAACTTATCAAATGCTATTAACGGGCGTAAAACAGGCATAGTAACCACCGAATTAGAAGAAGTTATACTTTCTATCGTTTGACTTGCAACTTGACCTAAACTCTCTCCCGTTATAATTGCTTGGTCATTAAGTTTTTTAGCAAGTTTTTCGGAAATTCTCATCATAAATCTACGCATCATTGTTATCATATATTCTTCAGGACATTTTTGATGAATTTCTTCTTGAATATGAGTAAAGTGTACCACGTGTAAATTTATTCCGCCGTTAAATTCTGCTAACTTTTTACTTAATTCAACAACCTTTTCTTTTGCAGCCTCTCCCGTATAAGGAAAACTGTGAAAATGAATTAAATCTAATCTCATCCCCCTTTTTATCGTCATATAACCGGCAACAGGGCTATCAATTCCTCCAGAAATAAGCAATAATCCCTTACCCGCAGAACCGACAGGCATTCCGCTAAGTCCTTTTAAAACTTCGGTATAAACAAAAGTTTTTCCGTCTTCTCTTATATCGATATAAACGGAAAAAGAAGGATTTTTAACGTCAACTCTTAACTTGTCCCCAAACGTTTCTAAAAGTCTTCCGCCAATTAACATAGAAGTTTCCATAGAATTTGGAGAAAAATTTTTATCGGCACGATTGGTTATAACCTTAAAAGTTCCTTCTTTACATTCACATAAAATTTTTGTAGCTTCTAATATTTTATCAAAATCGTTTTCAACTACTAGAGCGGGGCTATAAGTGTGAACACCCGCTATCCTATTAAGTTTATTACATATCAGTTCATAATCGGCTTCCGAAAAATCTTCCAATAAATACCTACTATGCATAGCGGTAAAAGTATATTTAATACCTTTTAACGATTTTTTAACGTTATCTTTTAACAATTTTTCAAAATGACCACGATTTTTACCTTTTAAATGTATCTCGCAGTATCTTATTATTATAGCTTTTTCCATTATCGCATTATACCTTTAAATTTTTTAACTGTTTCATTTAAGCATTCTATCGCCGTTAAAATCTCTTCTTGAGTATTATAAGGCGAAAAACTTATTCTTATAACTCCGTCTAAAACGTTATTATCATATCCACACGCCCCTATTACTCTACTATAACGGTTTTTAGAAGAACAAGCAGAACCGTTACCGATTATTATTCCTTTTTCTTCTAAAGCGTGCATAATTACTTCACCTCTCACACCTATTGCAGATATGGTAAGAATATAAGGAGAAGCATTATCCGAAGAAATAATTGTAAACAAATTTTTATCTAATTTGTCCTTGATAATTTTATTAAACGAATTAACTTTATCATAAAATAAGGAAAGATTTTTATACCTTTCTTCACTGGCATACTGAAAAACTTTTATACCGAAAACATTTTCAGTACCACTTCTATATCCGTTTTCCTGACCACCACCGAACATAAAAGGTTCAAAATTAAAATTCTTTTTCTTTATAAAAGCCCCCGTACCTTTTAATGCACCTATTTTGTGAGCACTTACAGAATAAAGGTCTATATCCTTACTTAATTTATAAGGAATTTTGCCGTAAGCCTGCACCCCGTCGGAGTGAAAAATAATATTTTTATTTATTTCCTTTATTTTTTTTGCAATATAATTGATATCGTTAATTGCACCCGTTTCATTATTAACGTGAACTATAGAGACAAAACTTACGTCTTTATTTTTAGAAATAAAATCAAATAATTCTTCCGTCTTTACCGAACCGTCTTTATTTAAGTCTATAAATTCTATTTCTCTACCACGATTTTTTAATTCTAAAAAACTTTTGTAAATGGCAGAATGTTCTCCCTTATCGGTAACCGCAATTCCACGTTTTGTGGAAGTAAAAACCGCAGTATTATCACTTTCCGTTCCGCAAGACGTAAAGAAGACTTCGTGTTCAAAACCACCCAAAAAAGATAATATCTTTTCTTTTGCTTCCTTAATCTCTTTGGAAACATTTAGTCCTCCCCTGTATAAAGCCGAGGGATTAAAATAATTCTCCTCGTTAAAAACACTTGCTTTTTGTATTGCAGAAGATAAAGGTTTAGTGGTCGCAGCATTGTCTAAGTATATCATTTTAATTCCTCTTCTAAAACCGTCCTATTGCAAAATCTAAAAACGGTATTTATAAACACGTCTGTACACTCTAAAACAAATAATCTTTTACCATCTTCGTCAGACTCGAAAATATAATAAAAACATTTTCCGTCTTCCGCTTCCGAATTAGAAGACAATATATATTTTTTAACACCTTCGCTATTTTCACACCTATTATAACTATTCGTTCCATACTTGCCTATTTTAACTATATTTGAAGTGTCAAATTTAGCGACATTCTTACGTTTTATATTGTTTATAACCTTTGAAAATCTTATAGAACCACTAACAAAAGTATAATCATAATCAACACAAAACTTGTTTTTTATTCTACCAAAAATTACTCCTAAAGCAATAAATATTATTGTCGGTATCAAAATGAATAATAATGCTAAAAGAATGTTATCTAATGGCATAAAAGAAAAACAAAAAATTAGCCAAATCACTGCCGACACATAACTTATTATAGAAACTGTTTTTATAACGTAATATTTAAATTTTTCCGTTTTCTCTGCTCTAAACTTAGAAGATTCTTCATAAAAAATTTCCTGCATATATCTCTCCTTACTTTAATTTTGCGATTGTTACGCCGTTTTCACCTTCGCCATACTTACCCGCTCTAAATTCTAAAATGTCTTTATTGTTTTTTAAATATTCTCTTATAGCGTTTAATAGCGTTTTTGTACCTATTCCGTGAATAATTTTTATTTCTTCAATATTATACATTATTGCTTGGTCCACAAAATTTTCAACCTCTTGTAATGCTTCAAGGGAAGTTTTGCCAACTACGTTTAATTCCGTTTTTGGTATAAATCCCGCAGTCTTTTTATTTACCTTAACTTTATTATCATCTTTAACTTTTTCGGAATTATATAAGTCTTCAACCTTAACGACTGTTCTTATATCTCCTACAAAAACTTCTACTTCCTTCTTGTTCTTTTTAACCGATATTATTTTAGCATAAGTACCTAAAGATTTAACGAATACACGATTTCCCTCTTTAAGGTCATTATACTCCGCCTTTTTTAACTCTATTGGAGAATTATCTAAATCTGTTTCCAGATATCTACTGTTAGCAAGACGATTTTTAAGTTCTCCCGCTCTAAACAATTCTTTACTTTCTAAACCAACTGTTTTTAAAATATTTTTTAATTCACTTATTATTTCTTCGGCTTCTTGCAGTTTATCCGAAACTATTCTTTTAGTTTCTTGCTTTGCGTTAAACGATATTCTTTCTCTCTCTTTGATAAGTTTTTCTTTTTCTTCGGAATTTTGTCTAACTTCTTGTTCTTTAATGACTTTTAATTCATCTAATTGCTGTTTTAAAATTTCTGCTTCTCTTCTTGATTCTTCCGCTTTTTTTATAATTCCTTCAAAATTTATCTTTTCGCTAGAGAGATTTAATAATGCTTTTTCTATTATGTCTGTTGATAAACCCAAAGTTTTTGCTATATCTATTGCATTAGAACTTCCGGGGATACCGATGTTTAATCTATATAAAGGTTTTAACGTTTTTACGTCGAATTCCATTGAAGCGTTCTCTATCTTCCTAGAAGAAACTGCGTATTCTTTTAGCTTAGAATAGTGAGTGGTAATAATTCCGAAACAATTCATATCCAAAAGTTTTTCTATAACCGAAAGTGCCAAAGCACTGCCTTCTTCGGGGTCTGTCCCCGCCCCTAACTCGTCAAGCAATACAAGGCTATTATTGTCAATACTATTTAGAATATTTATTATATTGGTTATATGAGAAGAAAAGGTTGATAAGTTTTGTTCAATACTTTGCTCATCACCTATATCGCAATAAACACCGTTAAACACCGCAACCTTACTTTCTTCTTCAGCCGGTATATAAAGCCCACTTGAAGCCATTAAAGAAAACAGCCCACAAAGTTTTAAGGTTACCGTTTTACCACCTGTATTAGGACCTGTAACCAATAAAAAATTATAATCTTCTCCAAGTGTTAAAGAAACAGGAACAACTTTTTCTAAAGATATTAAAGGGTGTCTGCCCTTCTTTATGTCTATAATTCCAGAGTTATTCAGTAGTGGCTTTGAACATTTATTTTTAAATGAATATTCTGCACGTGCAAAACACAAATCAATTTCTTCGACGTTTTCGGCGTTATACCTTATTCCGTCTGACATATAAGAAATTTTTGAAGATAAATCTACAAGTATTTTATGGATTTCTTCCGCCTCGTCAAAAGTCGCTTTTTTAAGGTCGTTATTTAATTCCATTACTTGTTCGGGTTCTATAAAAACCGTAGACCCCGTGGAGGATTGGTCGTGAATAAAGCCCTTAACAAAACTTCTATACTCCGATTTTACGGGAATTACAAATCTATCTTGACGCATTGTAACAACGCCGTCTTGCAAATATTTTGACATATTCCCACGCATATAAGAATTGAGTTGGTCTCTTATTTTTACGTTTATCTCTCTTATGCTTTTCCTTATTGAAAAAAGTCTTTGCGAAGCATTATCTGCTATTTCGTCTTCTGAAATTATCTTTGAAAAAACTTCTTTTTCAAAATCGGGATTTACATATATTCTACTCGCTATTTCCGGAATAATAGTCAAAGTTTGGTCTTTTACTGCCGATATAGAACTCTTTAATAATCTTGCACCTTTCAAGTTTTCTGCAACTTTAAGAATTTCTTCTGCTGTTAAAGTTCCTCCCTTATCTACTCTTAAAAGTTGTTCAAAAACGTCGTCAAAAAAGAATATTCCTCCTACACTATATACGAAAAGTAACTTATAAGCCTCTTCGGTTTTTTTAAGCAAAAACTCCGCTTCTTTTATATCGGTTGCGGGAACGAATTCCAAAATTTGTTTTTTTGTAGAATTCAATACCGCAAACTCGGAAAGAGCGGATAAAATCTTATCATATTCTATTGATTTTAAGGTTTTTGCCGAAGTCATATATTTTATCTTAAATCCGCATTAAGTTTTTCTTTCAAAGATTTAAGCACTCTTTTAATTATATCGTCTATTTCTTCTACAGTCAAAGTTCTTTCTTGAGAAACAAAAACAAGATTAAACGCCATACTTTTCTTGCCCTTTCCCAAAGCATCTGCACGATATATATCAAACAATTTTAAGGCAGATAAAAATTCTCCACTAGACTCTTTTACTGTAGAAACAACGTCTCCCCAAGAAATGTTTTCATCTAAAATTATAGCCAAATCTCTTTCTACAATCGGAAATTTTGAAATGGGCTTAAAAATAATCTTATCGTTAAAATATTCTTTCAAAACGTCATAATAAATTTCCCCTGCATAAGTAGGCTTATCAATTTCTATTTTCTCGCCTAAAACAGGATTTATCTGTCCAAAATATCCGACAATTTTTCCGCATATTTTGACTATTGCCGAACGTGTTGGGTGCATAAACGAATAATCGCACTTTTCATATGAAACTTCTTTTTCACAGCAAAAATTACTCAAAATCCCTTCAATTACACCTTTTAACGAAAAGAAATCTTCGTTATCGCCAAACACAGCAAAAGACAAAACCTGATTTTCAACAGGTAAATCGTCAACGGATTTATCTTTTGGAATATAAACTTTTGCAAGTTCAAACAACCTGCCGTCAAAATTCTTTCTATTTAAATTATAACTTACTGCACGTAAAACAGAAGGCAAAAGCGACGTTCTCATAACCGCCATATCTTCGCCAATCGGGTTCATTATTTTAATTGTATTAGATTTGTCCAACCCAAACAAATCATATTCTTTTTCAGACACGAAAGAATAAGATATCATTTCGTTAAACCCATAACCAACTAAAAGATTTTTTAAGTCCTTAACTTTCTTTTGTTCATAGTTTAACCCACCGTTTGTTATCGACGAGGTCTTTAACAACGTAGGAGTAATATGAGAATATCCGTATTCTCTTATAATTTCTTCCGCAATATCGGGATAACTTTCCATATCTTCCCTATATAAGGGGCAAACAATAGAAAGAGATTCTCCGTTTATATTTACCTTAAACGTTAATCTTTCTAAAATCTCTTTAACAGTTTCTTTTGGTACTGTAATACCCAACACTGCATTTACTTTATTTAAAGTTGTGGTGATAGTTTTTTCTTGAATTTTTTCTTGGTGCAGATCGTAGAAATCTACTGCAATCTTTCCGCAATTCAATTTATCTATCAGGTTTAACGCTCTTTTTAATCCCGTTTCAACCGACCAAAAATCAACGCCTTTTTCGTATCTAGAAGAAGAATCTGAACGCTGTCCCAAAGCCCTTGATGTCTTTCTTATATTATCTCTTCTAAACCTTGCCGACTCAAAAACGACGTTTTTAGTAGAATCTTTGATTCCACTATTTAATCCGCCCATAACTCCTGCTAAGCAAGAAGGTTTATTGCCGTCTGCGATAACTAAATTGTCTTGATTTAACGTAAATTCTTTTTCGTCTAATGTAATTATCTTTTCGCCGTCATTTGCTCTTCTTACTATTATTTTATTTTCTTCTAAATCGTTCAAATCAAAAGCGTGCATAGGTTGTCCTATTTCAAGCAACACAAAATTGGTTATATCGACTATGTTATTGATAGAACGGAGTCCCATGGAAAATAATCTCTTTTTTATCCAAGAAGGAGATTCCTCTATTTTTATATCGGAAACTAATTGCGACATATATCTAGGGCATAAATCATAAGCCTCATTAGTTACTTTTACAGTATTTAAAGTAGACAACTTATCATCTCTTTTAAATGTCAAGTCGGGCATTTTAAGAGGTTTATTTAGCACGGCGGATACTTCTCTTGCTAGACCCAAAATCGACTGACAATCAGGTCTATTTGCGGTTACGTTTATGTCAAATATAACGTCTTCTATTTCTAAAAGTTTCTTAACTTCTTCGCCAAGCGGATAATCTTCTTTTAATATAAGAATTCCGTTTATCGACGCACCCTTGTAAAAGTCGTCGTTTATTCCGAGTTCTATCCCACTACAAAACATACCGTAAGAAGGAAGCCCCCTTAATTCCCCGTTATATATATGTTCTCCGTTAAAAAGCGTAGACCCGTCAAGAGCAACTGGAACGATTGCCCCGACAAATAAGTTTGTCGCAGCGGTTATAATTTGCAAAACGCCGTATTTCCCCGCATCTACTTTGGTAACGGTTAATTTATCAGCATTAGGGTGCTTTTCCATTGAAAGAATTTTACAAGTAACTATTTTATCTATGTTTTCGCCAAATTTTATAACTTCTTCAACTTCAAAGCCACAAGAAAAAAGTTTCTTTTCCAAATCTTCAATAGAACAATCTATATCTACGTAATCTTTAAGCCAAGATAAAGGTAATTTCATAATTATTATCTCCTATTAAACTGTTTTAAGAACTTAACGTTATTTTCAAACAACGTTCTTATATCGGATATTCCGTATTTTATCATAGCAATTCTTTCTATCCCTAAACCGAAAGCAAGCCCCGAATATATTTCGGAATCTATTCCGCTCATTTCTAAAACGTTTTTATTTACGACACCTGCACCTAAAATTTCTATCCAGCCAGTTCCTTTACACAAACTACAACCCTTTCCGTGGCATTTACAACACGTAACGTCAACCTCTACGCTAGGCTCTGTAAAAGGAAAATACGATGGTCTAAAACGAGTCTTAGTGTCAGAATCAAACATTATTTTAACGAACTCGTCTAAAAGTCCTTTTAAGTCGCATAAAGATACACCCTTATCCACGACCAACCCTTCTATTTGGTGAAACATAGGAGAATGCGAAGCGTCGTCATCAGCCCTATAAACTCTACCAGGGCTTAATATTTTAATGGGCGGTTTCTTCATTTCCATAGTACGAACTTGTCCCGGAGAAGTATGAGGTCTTAAAAGTATATTATCCGTTATATAAAAAGTATCTTGCATATCTCTTGCGGGATGGTCCTTAGGTATATTTAATGCTTGAAAGCAATGATAATCTGTGTCTATTTCCGGTCCTTCGAAAACTTCGAAGCCCATACCGCAAAACGCATCTAAAATTTTATTTTTAACGATATTTAAAGGGTGAAGACTACCGCTTTCACAAGTTTTGCCCGGCAAAGTTATATCAATCGCTTCAGACTGATATTTTTCAGTTAGTTCTTTTTCTTTAAGTTCTGCTTCCTTTTTTTCAAATAGCCCTTCTATTTCAACTTTTAAGTCGTTTACCATTTTGCCAAAAGAAGCACGCATATCTCCCGGAATATCTTTCATTCCACGAAGAAGTGCAGTAACTTCTCCACTTTTACCAACAAACTTAGCTTTTAAATCAATCAAAAACCTACTGGAAGTTATTTTTTCCAACTCTTCTTTTGCTCTAAGCTTGATTTCTTCAAATTTCTCTTGCATAAAATCCTCCGATAAAATAAAAAACGCCCCTATTATAGGGCGTTAAATTTACGCTGTACCACCTAATTTCGCTTAACAAAAAGCCTTATTCGTTCTATAACGGAAACAAACCGACGTAGCCTACCCTTCCTTCGGTACGTAGCTCCAAAGTGAATAATATCTCAAATCTAATAAAAAGTCTTACAGCCAACGAACTTTTCTCTCTGAAAAAGATTATTTAGAGACATCTCTCTTTATCTTAACTTTTATTTTTATTCATTATATAAAATTTAAGATAAATTGTCAAGGAATTAACTGTTAAATTATAGTTTTGATAAATTACCGTTTAAATAAATATCCGGAATTTTACCAACTAGAACTGTTTCACTTATCAAAACCGATGTTGAATAATTCTTTTCTTTTTTGTTTAAAGGAATTTCTATATTGACTTTTGTCTCAATCAACATATATAACGAGTGTAACGTTTGATTTATTCCGACTGATTTAAACTCACTTAAAAAATCACAATTTACACTACTTACCGAAATAAATTTAAAATATAAAATGTCGCCGTATCCTGAAAGCAATCCTATCCCCGAAAAAGCGAGTGCGGATATTGGAACGCCCGCCTTTAATTTATTATTTAAGTTTTTTCTGGTACTTTCAGCGATATCTTTACTTATAACGTTAATTTTATACGAGTTAGTATTTATTAGTGTTATATTACCTTCCTTATCTTTTTCTACAGTTATTAAATCGGAATATCTTAATCCGTCCGACAAAGATTCTCCAACCGATTCGTTTACCGCCCACGTACAATAAGAATAAGCATAATCTCCGCATACCGAAGTTAATGTATTAGATATCGCCGTTTTATAATAGGTAAATAGCAAAATTAAAATAAGAAAAAAAACAAAAAATTTAAAAAATTTTCTGTTTTTAATAATTTTCTTCTTTTTTAAAATACGTTCGTTGGAACATTCTATCATATTAAAGATTATTCATCTTTAATTCTTTTTAGACTTTGCCTTAAAAATTACCGCAAATATATATCCGAAAATTATTGCGGCACTTATTCCCATACCTGCCGACGTTATTCCTCCGGTTATTGCTTTAAATAAACTTTCTTTTGCACCTTCCATTGCACCTTTTGCTAAAAGATATCCAAATCCGGAGATGGGAACGGTAGCTCCTGCTCCTGCAAAATCTACTATATATTGATAAACTCCAACCGCTTGCAATAAAACCCCTAAAAGTAAGAAAACAACCAGTATTCTACCAGACGTAATCTTAGTGAAATTCAATAGGATTTGAGCCAAAAAACATATTATTCCACCTACGAGGAAAACTTTCCCGAATAAAA
>JAZLMI010000035.1:0-2949 GCA_045598545.1 Christensenellaceae bacterium
TATAGCGGACGCATATTTATCTAACACCCTCGGAAGCGGTTGGGAATGGTGGCATAATTTCTATGAATTCCATAAACTTGCAATCGACGAATTAGAAGCGTTTAATTACGAAGAGTATAAAAAGAACGGGTTTAAGGTAAACAAACTCGGCGACTACGATTTAACGCTTGATTTCGATAAAAAACCGGAGTAACCGTAGTTATATTTGATGTCTATATTTTTATAAAGCAAATAATTTGTGTCAAAAAAAGGAGAAATTAATAATATGTCAAAAATTAAAATGGGTTGGAGTGAAGTAGATATAACCCCGAAAAAAGGAACGAAAATTAATCTTGCGGGACAATTCTTTGAAAGAATAACCGACGAAGTGGAAAGTCCTATTACGGTAACCGCTTTTGCTTTGGAAAGCGGAGACGACCAAATGATAATTTGTTCGTGCGACCTTGTCAGTGTAACTAAAAACTTGCACGACCTTGTAAAGGAAAAATTAAAAGGTAAACTTTCTATTTCTACCGATAAGATAATAATAAATGCAATTCACAGTCACACTTCGTATGACTATAAAATAGAAGGAGTCAGTTCGGGTTCTTCTCTCGACGTTTTAAAGCAAATGTTGCCTGAAGATATGCAATATAAAATGCTTGTATCTAACGAAGACTGTCTGAAACCCGAAGATGCTCTTATTTTTTTGGCGGATAAAATAGCCGAAGCAATACTTACTGCTTGGAACGACAGGAGCGAGGGTTATTTTGAGTGTGCGTTTGGGCGTGCGGCAGTCGGCATGAATAGGCGTGTTTGTTACGACGACGGTTCTGCTAAAATGTGGGGCGATAGCAACAAGGCAAACTTTACCGAATTAGAAGGCGGTAACGATAGCGGAATAGAGATAATTTACATCTTCGATAAAAATAAAGAAATAAACGGTGTTATAGCGAATATAGCGTGTCCTGCACAGGTTGTAGAACATAGAAGTTACATTTCTTCCGACTATTGGGGAAAAGTAAAAGAAAATTTAAGAAAACACTTTAATAAAAATATATTTGTTTTAGGGCTTTGTTCGGCGGCAGGCGATTTGTGTCCGAGAGATTTGATTCGCTGGGTAGAACCCGAAACGCCTATCGATGATCCGAATATAATAAGGGAAAGCGTAATAGAACATAGGGCTGACCCGTCAATGTTCGACGTCTCGGGACTTAAACTCGTTGGAAAGAGAGTCTCTAACGAACTAATTTCCGTTTACGAAGAATTAGATAAGTCCAAAATGAAGGACGAAGGATTGCTCGTTCACGAAACGTTTAATATAACGTTGCCCGTTCGTAGAGTAACGATAAAAGAATACGAGGAGGCGGTTGAAAAAATAGAAAATTTCGTTGCGAAGAATAGGGGAAGACAAGCAGACTTTAACGACAACGCCAAACTTCACGTATATGCGGGAACGATTGCGAGATATAAATTCCAGCAAACAGCAAACACCTTCGAAGAAGAAATACATATAATTCGTTTTGACGATATAGCGATAGCAACAAACCCATTTGAATTGTTCTTAAACTACGGCAATCAAATTAGAGCGAGAAGTAAAGCAAAACAGACTTTCCTTATCCAACTTGCGTGTGGTAGTAACGGCTATTTGCCAACCGAAAAAGCAGAGAAAGGCTCTCATTATTCTGCATACGTAAGTAGCGGAATGACCGGACACGAAGGCGGAGATATTTTGGTTAGAGAAACTTTGGAAAGAATAAACAGAAAGTTTTAAAAAAACTTCAAGTTAAGGTATAATGGTGAAATTGTGATAAAAAAATTAGCGATACTGTTTTTATTGGCATTTTCATTTTTTATGTTTTCTTCATGCGGTGTCTCTCCTGAAAATGTAGATAATAGTAATAATGAAACTTATACAGTTTATTTGGATAAGGTAAAAAGTGAAGCGACTTGTCCAGATACTATCTTTATAAAAAAAGGAGAATATCTAACGCTACCTAATTTAGAAAATATCACGGAATATAATTTTAAGGGCTGGGTTACCGTTGATGGGGAACAGCCGTATTATTCGGGGATATTTACTTTAAATCATGATTTGCGTTTGAAAGCCGTTTGGGAAAACGCTTGGTCTCCGATTGTTTGATGTTAGATTTATTGGTATGCTTAAAACTGATAGTAGAAAACAAAACCTGATTATTTTTGCATGCTTTGGCATCTATTTTATGTCCGTTGCCGTAAAGTCGTTGTTTGCGGCGGAAATCGTTTCTATAATAGATTTTTTCGGGACGACGAAAGCCGAAGCAAGCATTGCTAATACTTGCTATTACATAACGTATGGTGTCGTTCAATTTTTTTTGAGCGTAATTTTTCAGAAAATAAAAGTAAAACGTTTTCTGTATATCAGCGTGCCTTGTTCGGCAATTTTATGTATTTTGATTGCTTTTGCAAAAGACATAAGAGTTTTATGGATTATATTTGCTCTTAACGGTATAGCACAGTCGGGTATATGGGCAGGCTCAATAGAGTTAATAGGCGATTACGTTTCCGAAGAAAAAATGCCATGGGCAAATAAATTTATGAATATGGGCTTTGCCGTGGGGAATACGTTTGCTTACGGTGTTTCCGCGATTTGCGTTGCGGTAAACAGGTGGGCACTTGCCTTTGTAATTAACGGCGTTGTTTTTTTCGTCTTTATTTTCGTCTTTATTTTCGTGATAAATAAATACGGAAAAGAAAAAATACTTAATGAAAAAAAAGAAACCGTTATGAAAAACGGTTTCGTGCATTTGGAAACAAAGAAGGAAAGATTTGTTTTTTTTGATTTGACGAGAATCGTTTCTTTTTTAAGTGCCGCTGCGTATTACGCCATAATGAATTGGATGGTAGATTTCTTAAATAGGGTGTTTAGTATAAACGAGTCTATTTCTATTATCATTACAATATTTTTACCTATTATAATGATTATAAGCC
>JAZLMI010000036.1:0-20958 GCA_045598545.1 Christensenellaceae bacterium
TTAATTTCAGAATAAAATTTTTAAGTGAATATAAGATAAAAGCCGACGAGAAATCGTCGGCTTTTACACTGTCGGTTGTAAAAAAATAATTGCAAAAGGCAAAAAATTGTGATAAAATCATTGCTATATAAGGAATAATTATGGAATTTTTAAAAGAATTTAATTGTACTTGCGGAAAAGTTCATAAGGCTATGGTCGACGACGTGGTAATAGGTAACGGCGTAATAAAAAGACTTCCCGAATTTATAAAAAAATATTCGGCTAAAAAAGTCTTTATAGTAGAAGACGTAAACACTTATGCCGTTGCGGGAAAAACCGTTGAAAACATTTTAGCCGACAATAAAATCGAGTACGGTAAGTATGTTTTTCCCGATAAATTTTTAGAACCCGACGAAAAAGCGGTTGGGAAGGTTATTACGCATTACGATTATTCTTCGGATATAATCGTGGGCGTAGGTTCCGGAGTTATTAACGATATAAGCAAGATATTAAGTAAAGTTTCCCAAAATCCCTACGTTATTGTGGCTACCGCTCCTTCTATGGACGGCTATGCTTCGGCTTCTTCTTCTATGAACGTAGACGGGCTAAAAGTTTCTCTTCCGAGTAGGTGTGCAAACGTCGTGATAGGCGATATCGATATTTTAAAAACCGCTCCTATTAAAATGCTTAAATCGGGGCTTGGAGATATGCTCGCAAAATACGTGAGTATTTTAGAGTGGAGAATTTCCAATTTGATAAACGGTGAATATTATTGCGAATACGTGGCAAACGTTATTCGTTCCTCCGTGAAAAAATGCGTGGATAACGCCAAGGGTTTATTAAAAAAAGACGATGAAGCGATTAAAGCCGTTTTCGAAGGTTTGGTTTTAGGGGGCATTTCAATGAATTACGTTGGGGTGTCAAGACCAGCTTCGGGCGTAGAACATTATTTTTCTCACGTTTTGGATATGCGAGGGTTAGAGTTCAAAACCCCCGTTGAATTACACGGAATTCAGTGTGCGGTAGGCACTAATTACGCCTTAAAGATTTATGAAAAATTAAAAAAAATTATTCCGAATAGAGAAAAGGCATTATCCTATTTTAAAACTTTTGACTACGATAAATATTCTAAGTGGCTCATCGAATTTTTGGGAAAAGGTGCTTTATCTATGATAGAACTTGAAAAAAAAGAGGGTAAATACGACGCAAAAAAACATAAAGACCGATTAACTAAAATTATCGATAATTGGAATAAAATTCTTAAAATTATGGACGAAGAACTTATTTCTTCTACTGAATTTCAATCTATATTAGATACCATTGAAGCCCCCAAAACTTTTAGTGAAATAGGCTTAAAAGAAGATATGGTTAAAAAGGTTTTTATCGCAACTAAGGATATTAGAGATAAATACGTTTTGTCGAGATTGTGTTTCGATTTAGGCGTTATAGACCAAGTTGTTTAACGGGTAGAGATTTTAATATTTATAGGGAATTATTATGGTTAAAGATTATTTTGGAAACGATATAACGAAAATAAGAGATAAAAAATTGTTTTTGTTGGATATGGACGGAACGATTTATATGGAAAATAAAATATTCGACGGCGTTTTTAACTTACTGTCCTTTATAGAAAAAAAAGGCGGTAAGTATGCCTTTATTACCAACAATTCTTCAAAATCCGTTTCGGACTACGTTAAAAAACTCGCTTTAATGGGAATTAAATGCGATAAAAATAATTTTTTCAGTTCGACCGAGGCTTCCGTTTTACTTTTAAAAGAAAAATTTAAAGACAAATTAGTTTATGCACAAGGTACTAAATCTTTCATAAAAGAATTAAAAGATAACGGAATAAAAGTTACTACCTCTTACAACGAAAAAATAGACGTAGTAATCGTAGGGTTCGATACCGAACTGACAGGGAAAAAATTAAGGACGACTTCCGAAGTTTTAACAAAGTTAGACGTTCCTTTTTACGCAACTAACCCCGATTGGGTGTGTCCGGTAGAATTCGGGTATATTCCCGATTGCGGTTCAATGTGTTTCGGGCTTACAAAAGCCACCAAAAAAGAGCCGATTTTTATCGGAAAACCTAATTCTAAAATGATAGAACTTGCTATGAAAAAATTCGGTTTTTCAAAAGAAGACACTTTAGTAATAGGCGATAGAATTTATACCGATATTGCTTCCGGAGTAAACGCAGGCGTAGATACTCTTTTAGTGCTTAGCGGAGAGAGTACTATCGAAGATTATAATAAAAGCGACATAAAACCCAAATACGTTTTAAATCACGTAAAAGAAATTTTGCAAGATAAGTAAAATGCCGTAGCGTTTAGTGATATAATAAAAGAAAAAATTTTGACAGGTGAAAAATGATAAAAAAATTAGATTATAAAAAAACGTCCCGTGCAACAAGTTACGAATTTTTAGACTCTCAAATACTTCCGACTGTAACCTTAATTAAAAGATTAGACGTAACTAAGGTGTTTAAGTATTCTAAAAAAGGGCATAAGTTTAATTGTATCTTAAATTATTTGATAGTTAAGTCGGCGTTAAATATTCCCGAATTTTATTTCGTCGTAGACGGCAACACAAAAGAACTTTACGAGAGCGATAAACTGTCTTTAATTTTTATGGCTAAAAAGAAAGACGGCGGACTTTCGTATTGTCAAGTGCCTTACGAAGATAACTTCTATGAATTTGAAAAAATTTATCTACAAGCTATTGATTATTGCTATCAGAACAACTGCCATAAGTTTATAGAAGGGTTTGCTAAAATCGGAACTTCTACCGTTCCTTGGACTAACCTTGTGGGTGCTATAAACGGTTACGGACCTAACTTTACCAATCCGTTTATAATTATCCCTAAATATGAAAAGAAGTTTTTTAAGTATTACGTCAATATTTCTTTTCAGTCGCACCACTTACAAATGGACGGCGAACAGGTTTGTAAATATTTAGAAAATTTGCAAAAGAACATTAAAGAATTTAAAATTTAATTATTTAAAAAAATCAAGTCCGCTTTATATAGAGCGGACTTTTTAATTTTCTTTACCTATTAAATAATCGACTGTTACGTCAAAATGTTGCGATAATAATATAAGTTGTGTGATAGACGGTTCACTATGTCCGCTTTCCCAATGCGATATCGCCATCTTGGACATTCCTATCAGTTTTCCTAAAATTTCTTGAGATTCATTTTTTTCTATTCTCAATTCTTTTAGCCTATCTTTAAACTCCATACAATAGATTGTAACCAAAATTGTTACAAAATGCTTGACAGTAACAAAAATAGTTACTATAATGTATATAATAACACTAAGGAGGTTTTCATAATGAAAACTATAGGAAATATTTTGTGGTTTATATTTACAGGGCTTTGGTCTGGACTTGCTTACTTTTTTACCGGCATAATTTGGTGTATAACAATTATAGGTATACCTTTCGGCAAACAATGTTTTAAAATCGGTAAGCTTATGTTTTGGCCGTTTGGGAAGAAAATAAATTCGAATTTCGGCAAGCATCCTATTGCTAACGTTATTTGGATTATATTCGGTGGTTTTAGTTTGGCATTGGGTTTTTTAATTCTCGGTTTAATTTGGTGCATAACCATTCTCGGTATACCTTTCGGCAAACAATGTTTCAAACTTGCTAAATTGTCTTTCATTCCGTTTGGTGCTACCATAGAGTAAGATATATACATTAAAAAATCAAGTCCGCTTTATATATGGCGGGCTTTTTTTGTCGGCTTTTTGGGGTTATTTTTTCTTTATTTTCAATATGCTTTAAATTAGTATAGACAAAAGCGAAAAAATAGGGTATAATATAAAAAATATTCGTATATTTTTAAGGAGATTAAAATGTATAAGGCTAAATACAAAAGAGTTTTGATAAAACTTTCGGGTGAAGCACTTGCAGGGGATTCTGGTAACGGGATAGACCAAGCGACTTTGGATAAAATTACTTCGCAAATTATAGAAGTTAAAAACTTGGGTGTAGAAATAGGTATCGTTGTCGGGGGCGGAAACTTTTGGCGTGGCAGACAAGGTACCGAAATGGACAGGACTACCGCAGACCATATGGGAATGCTTGCAACCGTTATAAACGCTTTGGGTATTCAGGACGCTTTGGAGAGAAAGGGCGTTGAAACGAGAGTTCAAACCGCTTTAACTATCACGAGAGTTGCAGAACCTTATATTTTAAGAAAAGCCGTTTCTCATCTTAATAAGAAAAGAGTCGTAATATTTGCTTGCGGTACGGGTAATCCTTACTTTACTACGGATACTGCGGCTGCACTTCGTGCGGCGGAAATAAATGCCGAAATGTTGCTTCTTGCTAAAAACGTGGACGGCATTTACGATTCCGACCCCAAAGTTAATCCTAACGCTAAAAAGCTCGATAAAGTTTCTTGTAAGGACTTTATCGCAAAAGGACTCCGTGCAATGGATACTACCGCAATTACTATATGTATGGAAAATAAAATTCCCGTTTTGGCTTTCGGGCTTAACGAAAAGGACGCTCTTTTAAGAGCCGTTTCGGGAGAAAAAATAGGAACAGTTATAGAATAAGGAGAAAAATTTATGGCAGTGGAAAACGAAAAATACGAAGAGTTGATGATGGAACTTATGGAAAAAACGGATAAGAGCGTTTCGGTGCTTAATTCGGAATACGTTACTATTCGTGCGGGAAGGGCTAATCCGCATATTTTAGATAAGGTTTTAGTCGATTATTACGGAACGCCTACACCTATAAACCAAGTAGGTAACATTTCGGTTTCGGAAGGAAGATGTTTGGTTATTTCGCCGTGGGATAATTCTATGCTTAAAGTTATAGAAAAACAGTTGCTCGTCGAAAATATCGGAATTACTCCTTCTAACGACGGGAAAGTTATAAGACTTGTGTTCCCCGTTCTTACCGAAGAGAGAAGAAAAGAACTTTGCAAACAGGTTAAGAAAATGGCGGAAGACAGTAAAGTGGCAGTCAGAAATTTAAGACGTGACGGAATGGATACCTTAAAGAAAATGAAAAACGATAAGGAACTTTCCGAAGACGAACACGCTCTTTGCGAAAAAGAAGTAGATAAACTTATTTCCGACACTATCGATAAAATAGATAAATTAGAGATAGATAAAGAAAAAGATATAATGTCCGTTTAAACAAGCATTCATCTTGAAAAACTGCGTTTTCCTTAAACGCTTTACTTAAAGTCAATATTATATGACCGACAAATTAGTAGAAATTCTCTACGATTAGTAGATTAAATATATTTTGGTTAAGACTTTCGGTAGGTTTAAAAATTTCGGCGGTAAAGGTAGAAGAGTAAAATGTCAAACTCTGAATTGAAAAATATTCCTTCTCATATAGGAATTATAATGGACGGAAACGGAAGGTGGGCAAATCTTCGTGGAAAGAAACGTACTTACGGGCACAAGATAGGTTCTGAGAACGTAGATAGGGTAGTAACTCACGCTTTTTCTCTCGGGGTAAAGTGCGTGTCGTTATATGCTTTTTCTTCCGAGAACTGGAAGCGTCCGAAAGAAGAAGTCGACGAACTTATGCGACTTCTTAAACTTTATTTTAAGAGATTTATAGGTAAAGTTTTAAAAAACAACGTAAGGCTTTTCGTTATGGGGGATAGAAAAATCTTAACTCCGGACATAATAAAAGTTATAGAAGAAGCCGAGAAAAAATCCGAGAAAAACACCGAGCATATTTTAAATATTGGTATAAATTACGGCGGAAGACAAGAAATAGTTTCAGCCGTAAAAAAACTGTTAAATGACAAAAAAGAAATTACCGAAGAAAACATTTTAGATAATCTTTATACTTCTGACTTTAATGAACCCGACTTAATAATAAGAACGGGCGGAGAGAAAAGGTTATCTAATTTTATGCTTTATCAAGGGGCGTATTCCGAACTTTATTTTACCGACGTGTTGTGGCCTGACTTTAACGAAGAAGAACTTGAAAAGGCGATTCAAGATTTTGATAAGAGAAACCGTAGATACGGAGGGATAAATGGGTAAGAGAACTATTACGGGAGCGGTTTACGTCGCCTTAATTACGGCGTTTTTCTTTTTAAGAGAATACGTTGCCGTTTGGACTTTCGATATTTTAATAGCACTTTTTTGTGCGTTTTCCACTTTCGAAGTCGCTAGGGCGGTAAAGCCTTGGCTTATTAAAAACCTCTTTTATCTTGCCGTGGCGTTCGGAATCGTTATAGTACCCATATACTCGTTGTTTCAATACTTGGGAATAGGTTACGGCTACGTCTTCGTTTTAGCGGACAGTTTGATTTTAAGCCTTGTTATCGCTATTATATGCGTGGTAAAGCAAAAACCTTTTAAAGAAAAGTTAGCGAATATTTTACCTTTTGTATACCCTGTGTTGTTGCTTTTAACGATGCTTTTATGTAACGGGTATAAGGGAGAAAAGGGTTTAATCTCTTTGCTTTTGATATTCGTTATTCCTGCACTTTCGGATACGTTTGCATACCTTGTGGGAATGACTTTTAACAAAATCAAAAAAGGTAAGGCTAAAAGAATGTGTCCTAAACTTTCGCCTAAAAAAACTTGGGCGGGGGCGGTAGGCGGAATAGTCGGCGGAGTGGTAGGCTCACTTTTAATCAAGTGGGTTTTTAACCCAAAACTTCTTTTAACGCTTCCATATTTGTTCTTTATAGGCGTGGGCGTTATTGGGGCAATATTCACCGAAATAGGAGATTTATCGGAGAGTTTAATAAAGAGGAAAGTAAATATAAAAGATATGGGGAAAATTCTTCCGGGGCATGGCGGAGTTATGGACAGAATCGACGGAATGAGTTTGGCTTCGGCATTTATTTTCTTTGCCTTTTTGTTTATATAATATTATGAAAAAGATAGCACTAATAGGAAGTACGGGTTCAATCGGCACGCAAGTATTAGACGTGGTGAGAAGAAACCCCGATAAATTTAATATCGTATCCCTATCTGCGGGAGGAAACGTCCAACTTTTACAGCGTCAAGTACAAGAGTTTAAGCCCAAAATCGCCACGGCAAGTTTAGAGTTTAAGCCCTTGAAAAATGGCAGTACGGAATATTTTTTCGGAGAAAACGCTTTTAAAAACGCCATTATAAAAGAAGCCGACGTAGTAGTTATATCTCTTGTGGGCTATAAAGGGCTTATAGCCGTTTTAGACGCAATAGATAAGGGCAAAAACATTGCTCTTGCCAACAAAGAAAGTTTGGTGGTCGGCGGAGAAATAGTTATGCGTCTTGCCAAAGAAAAAGGCGTAAGTATCGTTCCGATAGACAGCGAACATTCGGCTGTTTGGCAATCTTTGTCTTTTGACTTTAATAAACCTTTTAAGAGAATTATTTTAACGGCGTCGGGCGGGGCGTTTAGAGATTACACCTTAGAACAGTTGGAAAACGCAACGGCAAAAGACGCACTTATGCACCCCAACTGGAATATGGGTTCTAAAATCACGGTTGACTGTGCGACTTTAGTAAATAAGGCGTTCGAAGTCGCCGAAGCAAAATGGTTATATAACACCACTTTTGATAAGGTAGACGTTATAATTCATAGAGAAAGCATAATTCACTCTATGGTGGAATTTGAAGACGGTGCAGTTATCGGGCAAATGAGTTATCCCACTATGGAACTTCCGATAGCCCTATCGCTAACCTATCCCGAACGTATAAAATCTTCTATTAAGAGTTTAGATTTTGCCTCTTTGGGAAAACTATCTTTCGAGCCTTTGGACAATTTAAGATTTCCGTGTTTTGATTTAGTAGTTTCGGCGGAGAAAAAGGGCGGGGTTTATCCCGCAATCGCAAACGGGGCTAACGAACAGGCGGTTAAATTGTTTTTAACGGATAAAATCAAGTATAACGACATATATAAAAGTATAGACTTATCTCTTAACGCATTTAAGGGCAATAATAACTGCGACTTACAATCCATTGAAGAGGCAGATGCGTTTTCTAGAAAATTTGTTTTGGAGAATTTCGGTTGATAAATTTAATGGCGTCTTTCGGGTCGGTTATGAGTTATATAGGATACGTGCTTTTAGCGGTACTTATTCTTTTAGTTATGATAACCGTTCACGAATTAGGACATTTTATTGCGGGAAAAATTTTAGGTTTTTCCATTGAAGAATTTTCAATAGGTTTCGGACCTCACATATTTCAAAAAGAAAAGAAGAACGGGGAAAAATTCTCCGTTCGTATTTTTCCTTTGGGTGGATACTGTGCTTTTACGGGTGAAGATAAAGACGATTCTGACCCCAAAGCCTTTAACAATCAAAAGCCCTTAAAGAGAATTATCGTTTTGATATCGGGCGTTTTGATGAACTATATTTTAGCACTTTTGATAATTTTTATTATGTTTTCGGCGTACGGCAGAAATTCTTTGGTTACCTTTAAGACCGACAAAGACTCTTCGTATTCAGTAGAGCAAAGTTTCAAAGATTACGACGCAATATTAAAAATAAACGGTAAAAACGTCTATATGAGTACGGATATTATGAGTGCTTTAGAAGGGAAAAAGCAAGGCGATAAAGTTAATTTTACCTTGTACCGTAACGGAAGTATAGGCGATTATAAAATAACGCTAAGAGGTGACGCCGACTTTAAAAACGTAGAGGACGTTAAAACCTTGTATTCGGTTTTAGGCGTATACTACCAAGAAGATTCGGAAGGCAATATTACAGACAGTGGGTTTAGACAAACTTTTATCAAAACGGGATTTTTCGACAGAATAGGTATGACGTTTGAATATTCTTTCAAACTTGCTTCTTCTATTTTCGTCGTGATAGGTCAGTTATTTTCGGGGGCGTTAGGGTTAAATTCGGTAGGCGGAACTTTAACCACGGTAAAAGTTACCGCAAAAACTATTCAAACAGGCGGAATAAGATATTTCCTTAATATCTCTGCCTTTATAGGCGTAAACCTTGCCGTGTTTAACATTTTGCCTATTCCCGCATTAGACGGTTCGAGAGTGGTATTTACCTTTATAGAATGGATAAGAAAAAAACCCATAAACAGAAAGGTGGAAAACATTATTCACACGGTAGGCTTTATACTTATATTGCTTTTTGCAGTTTTAGTAGACCTGCAACAATGTTTTTAAATTTTTTTTGTTAAAAACAATAACATATTGAAAAATTTGTGATAGAATATTAAGGAAATATTTGTTCGGAGGACAAACTTATGGCAATTAAAAACGCATATTTATTAGACCTTTTGGAAAGAACCAAAAAGAGAAATCAGGGCGAACCTGAATTTATTCAAGCGGTTACCGAAGTATTTACTTCGCTTGAACCGGTAATAGAAAAAAGGCAAGATTTAGTCGACGCAGGGGTTTTGGAAAGAATTGTTGAACCCGAGCGTCAAATTATATTCAGAGTTCCTTGGGTGGACGATAACGGTAAACAACAAGTAAACAGAGGATTCAGAATTCAATTCAATTCCGCAATAGGACCTTATAAGGGCGGAATAAGATTTCACCCGTCGGTATATTCGGGAATTATGAAATTCTTGGGATTTGAACAAGTCTTTAAGAATTCTCTTACCACTCTTCCTATGGGCGGAGCGAAAGGCGGTTCGGACTTTGACCCCAAGGGTAAGTCTGACGGAGAAGTTATGAGATTTTGTCAATCTTTTATGACAGAACTCGTTAAACATATCGGAGCAGATTGCGATATCCCCGCAGGCGATATAGGCGTAGGTGCGAGAGAAATCGGATATATGTTCGGTCAATATAAGAGAATAAGAAACGAATGGGTAGGCGTTTTGACGGGTAAAGGAATTCCTTACGGCGGAAGTTTGGCGAGAAAGCAAGCGACGGGGTTTGGACTTTGCTATTTCACTAACGAAATGCTTTTAGCAAACGGTATGAGTTTCAAAGACAAAACCGTTTTGGTTTCGGGTTCGGGGAACGTTGCTATTTACGCTTGTCAAAAAGCCAAAGAATACGGTGCAAAAGTAGTTGCTATGTCGGATTCTAACGGTTACGTTTACGACAAGAACGGAATAGATTTAGACGCAGTTAAAGAGATAAAAGAAGTGAACCGTGGAAGAATTAAGGAATATTTAGATTATCATAAAGACGCCGAATATCACGAAGGTTGCAAAGGTATTTGGACTATACCTTGCGATATAGCACTTCCTTGTGCAACGCAGAACGAAATAGACGGAGAAAGTGCAAAGATTTTAGCGAAGAACGGTTGTAAGGTAGTATCGGAAGGTGCTAATATGCCTTCTACTCCCGAAGCGATAGATACATATTTTGAAAACAAGATGCTTTACGGTCCTGCAAAAGCGGCTAACGCAGGCGGGGTTGCTACGAGCGGTCTTGAAATGAGCCAAAACTCTATGAGACTTTCTTGGACGTTTGAAGAAGTCGACGAAAAATTGCACGGAATTATGAAGAGCATATTTAAAGCGTGCGACGAAGCGAGTAAGACTTACGGAATGTCCGGAAATTATATGGCGGGTGCAAACATTGCGGGCTTTATAAAAGTTGCGGAATCTATGAAGGCACAAGGCACAGTTTAACGTAAAGAAAGGATAAAAATATTTATTCTCCGCTTTGAAAAATTACATAAAATTAAAGTCGTGAAAAGTAAAATTTCACGGCTTTTTTTAATCTTTAAAACCGTTAGAGTTTATGCGGTGAAAAACCAAACCGAAACCTAATGATAATGAAAATGTTAATGTAAATGTAAATGTAAATGAAAAGGTAAATGTAAATGAAAAAGAAAATGAAAAGGAAAATGAATAAAGAAAGAAAGTAAGTAAATTATGATTATTGTGTCATATCCGAGAAAAAATTTTGAAATCTTGGTGTATAATGAACCCGATATGAAAAATTTAGCGATAAAAAAAGGTGCGAGGGAAATAACCTTCGCACCTTTACGTAAACTGATAAATTATTTATTTAAGAGTTCTTTAGCGGTATTTACTACGTTTTCTACGGTAAAGCCGAATTTATTGAACAATTCTTTTGCGGGGGCGGAAGCACCGAAGGTTTCCATACCGATAACTTTGCCGTCTAAGCCGACGTATTTATACCAACACATAGGAGAACCTGCTTCGATAGCGATTCTCTTAGTTACGTTTTTAGGAAGTACGCTTTGTTTATATTTTTCGCTTTGTTTTTCGAAGTCTTCCACACAGGGCATAGAAACGACTCTTGCGTCGATACCGCTTTTTAAGAGTTCTTCTCTTGCGTTTACCGCAAGGCTAACTTCCGAACCCGTTGCGATAAGTATAACGTCTGCGGTTTTCTTGCTTTCTTTTCTCAAAACGTATCCGCCCTTAAATGCGTCTTTACCCGTTCCTTCAAGCATAGGAAGGGTTTGGCGAGATAATACTAAGCAAGTCGGTTCTTTGGATTCGATTGCCGAAATCCAAGCCATAGTGGTTTCTCTGCCGTCGCAAGGTCTTACTACCCTTAAATCGGGCATTGCACGAAGTCCTGCTAAGTGTTCGATAGGTTGGTGTGTAGGTCCGTCTTCGCCGACACCGATTGAATCGTGAGTTAAAATGTAGGTTACGGGAAGTTTCATTATCGCAGACATTCTCATAGCGTTTTTCATATAGTCGGAGAATACCGCAAAGGTTGCACAGTAAGGTATAAGTCCGCCGTGTAAATAGATACCGTTACAAATTCCGGCCATAGCGTGTTCACGAATTCCGAAGTGCATATTAGAACCGGTTCTTGCACTTGCGGAGTAATCGCCTCTTTCCTTTATGTTACTCTTGTTTGCGGGTGCTAAGTCGGCACTTCCGCCGATAAGGTTAGGAACGTATTTTGCAAGTTTGTTTAGCACGGTAGCACCGTATCCCCTCGAAGCGTCGTCTTTTTCAAACTGCCAAAGTTCGTCGATATCTTTAAGGTCTACGATTTCTTTCTTCTTCCAAGCCTTGTATTCCTTTGCGAGTTCCGGATACTTTGATTCGTATTCTTTAAACATTTCTTTCCAAAGTTTTTCGGCTTTCTTACCCTTTCTGCCGAACTTCTTACAATGGTTGAATACTTCTTCGGGAACTTCGAAAGGAGCGTAGTTCCAGTTTAAAGTCTTCTTTAAGGACGCAAGATTTTCTTCGCCCAAAGGAGAGCCGTGGCAACTTGCCTTGCCCGCTAAGGGAGAACCGTATCCGATAACCGACTTAACGATTATTAAGGACGGTTTTTCGGTTTCTGCTTTCGCTTTCTTGATTGCACGGTTTAACGCCTTTAAGTCGTTTGCGTCCTGAACCTTTATTACTTGCCAGCCTAACGCTTCGTGACGTTTAGCGACGTCTTCGGTAAAGGTTATGTCGGTAGAACCTTCGATAGTTATATCGTTATCGTCGTAGAAAAGGATAAGTTTTCCGAGTTTTAATGAGCCTGCAATGGAAGCCGCTTCGTTCTCGATACCTTCCTGCATACAACCGTCTCCGCATAAAGCGAAAGTATAATGGTCGACAATGGGGAAGCCTTCCTTATTGAACTTTTCGGCGAGATAGTTTTCGGCAATAGCCATACCTACTGCGTTAGCAACGCCTTGTCCCAAAGGACCGGTTGAAGTTTCAACGCCGGGGCATACGCCGTATTCGGGGTGACCTGCCGTTTTAGAACCTAATTGACGGAAGTTCATAATATCTTCTTTCTTTAAGCCGAAGCCGAAGAGATAGTATAAAGAATAATCGAGCATAGAAGCGTGTCCTGCGGAGAGGACGAATCTGTCACGATTATCGAACGCCGTGTCTTTGTTGTTGAAGGTCATATTCGTGAAAATCGAATAGCCTATCGGTGCGGCACCCAAGGGCATACCGGGGTGACCTGAATTAGCCTTTTGAATAGCTTCTGCGGAAAGCACTCTTATAGCGTTTACCGTAAGTTGTTTTGCGTCTTGCATAATTTCCTCCTGAAAATTCGGCATTAAGCCGAAATAATACTAATATATTATATAATATAGTTAGTTGTTTTTCAAGCGTTTTTAATAAAACGTTTCAAAAAAACTTGATATATCGGGATATATTTGGTATAATCTAAATAAATTCTATAATGGATATTTTTACAAAGAAGGAAGTATTATGGAAGAAAATAAGAATAAGCAATTCGTAACGCAGATAGCGGACATAGAAGAAGATTTTGCCAAATGGTATACAGACGTAGTGTTAAAGACCGAACTTGTCGACTACGGACCGGTTAAGGGGACGATGGTAATTAGGCCGTACGGTTACGCCATATGGGAGAACATACAGAAAGATTTAGATAAAAGGTTTAAAGAAACGGGAGCGAAGAACGCATATTTTCCGCTTCTTATACCTATGAGTTATTTTACCAAGGAAGCGGAGCATGTAGAAGGGTTTGCACCCGAGATAGCGGTAGTAACGCACGCAGGCGGAGAGAAATTAGAAGAGCCTTTGGCGATAAGACCGACGAGTGAAACCATAATAGGAACTATGTATTCAAAGTGGATACAGTCTTATAGGGATTTACCGGTAATGATGAATCAATGGTGTAACGTTATGCGTTGGGAAAAGTCGACGAGACCGTTTTTAAGAACGAGTGAAGTTTTATGGCAAGAAGGTCATACCGTACACGCAAGCGAAGAAGAGGCTGTTGAAGAAACCATGAAGATGCTTGAAGTTTATAAGTCTTTTGCCGAAGAAACTTTGGCTATTCCCGTTATATGCGGGAAAAAGACCGAAAAGGAAAAGTTTGCGGGGGCTATTGCGACGTTCGGAATGGAAGCGATGATGCTTGACGGAAAGAGTTTGCAGGCGGGAACTTCGCACTACTTAGGGCAGAATTTTGCCAAGGCGTTCGATATAAAGTTTTTGGATAAGGACGGAGCATTGAAGAACGGATATACCACTTCTTGGGGAGTATCTACAAGACTTATCGGTGCGGTAATTATGGCACACGGCGATAAGAGGGGATTAGTTCTTCCGCCGAAAGTTGCACCTATTCAGGTAATAATAGTTCCCATTGCCGTTCATAAAGGCGGAGTTATAGAAAAGGCAAAGGAGATAGAACAGGAACTCATAAAAGCGGGAATAAGAGTAGAATTAGACCAAAGAGATATGAGTCCCGGTTGGAAGTTTAACGAGTGGGAAATGAAAGGCGTTCCCATAAGGATAGAAATAGGACCTAAGGATATAGAGAATAATCAGGCGGTTATAGTAAGGCGTGACAACTTCGAAAAGCAGTTCGTACTTTTAAGCGATTTAACTTGTGCCGTAACTAAACTTTTAGAAACTATTCAAAAAGATATGTTTAAGGCTTCTAAAGAGAGAAGGGATAAAAAGATTGTAGAGGCTGACAGTTTAGACGGAATATTAAAGGGCGTAGAGTCAAAGAATTTCGTAAAAGCGGGCTGGTGCGGTTGTAGAGAGTGCGAAGATAAGGTAAAGGAAACGGCGGCGGCAACGGCGAGAGTTATGGTAGACGAAGAGGGAGTGCCGGAGCGTTGTGCTATATGCGGAAAACCCGCAAAACATAAAGTAATATTCGCAAGGGCGTATTAAGTCCTTTAATAGCGGATATATTTATAAAGAGAGAAGATAGGTATGTTTTTCAGTTTATTAAATAGCGGAGAAGTTGTTCAAGGAAAAGAAGCGTCGGCACTTCTTATATTCATAGTGGCGATAACGCTTGCGGTTTTATTGACTTTTTACGTTTTCCGTTCGATAGGAATTTATACGTTGGCAAAAAGGGCGGGGTTCAAAAACGCATTTTTAGCGTGGATACCTTGTGCTTGGGTCTACACCGTTTGTAAACTTATAGGTAGGGATAGAATTTTGGGAAAACCTGCGGAAAACGTCGCAACCTTAATGGTTACGCTTTTTACCGTAGTGGAAGTTATAACCGTTTTATATAACGTGTTGTATTATTTCCCCGTTTGTATGTACGTTTTGCAAGGTGGAACGGTTTATTTTTCGGAAAGTAATATTATAACTCCCGATTTAATAACTCCCTATTCTGTCGGAGTTAAATATTTTATAAATATTTTGGGTATTTTATCCGACATAGGTCAATTAGCAAATATCTTCGTAACGGTAACGATATATTTCGGACTTTTCAGAAAGTACTGGCCGGAGCATTATATTTTAGCGTCTTTACTCAGTATATTTTTAGACCTTTTCGGAATATTCGTTTTCGTGATAAGGAAGAAAGAACCTACCGATTATTTAAGTTACGTCCGTTCGAGATATAACGTAAATCCAAATAATCAATATAACCCTTACGGGCAAAATGAAAAAAAGAAGGAAGAACCTTTTTCGGAGTTCGGAAATAAAAAGGAAGAAGACCCTTTCCCCGAATTTTCCGATAAAGACAAAAAATAATGGAAAACGATAATATCACGGCGATATCGACGGCACAAGTCGCTTCGGGAGTCGCAGTTATCAGAATAAGCGGAAGTTCTCCGCTTTCTATTGCAGAAAAGATGTTTTCCCCGACGGGGAAAACTTCTGTTTTAAATTTCGAACCCAATAAAATGTATGCGGGAGAAATAGATGCGGGAAGTTTTAAAGATTACGGTATGTGCGTTTATTTTAAAGCACCTAAATCTTTTACGGGCGAAGATACGGTAGAGTTTCACACTCACGGCGGACTTGCTATCACGAGAGGGATATTAAAGCATATCTTGTCTTTGGGTGTGAGAATGGCGGGTAACGGCGAATTTACCAAGCGTGCGTTTATGAACGGGAAACTGTCTTTGGCATCGGCTGAAGGGCTTATCGATATGATAAACAGCGAGTCGGAAAGTGCGGTTAAAGCGGGGTATTCTCTTTATAGGGAAAAACTTACTTCCACCGTTACCGATATGCAAAAGTTGTTGACCGAAGCAATTTCCGGTATAGACGTAGATATAGATTTTCCCGAAGAGAATTTGGATAAAGTTTCGCTTTCCTTGGTGGAGAAATCTCTTTTTGAAGTAAAAGAAAGTATAGAAAAACTTTTAAATACATTTAAAATCGGAAGGGTAGTTAAAAACGGCGTAAAGGTAGGGATAGTCGGAAAGCCGAATACGGGGAAAAGTTCCCTATTAAACGCACTTTTAAATTACGATAAAGCGATAGTTTCTTCCCTTGCGGGAACGACGAGAGATATCGTTGAAGGCTCTATTGATATAAACGGCGTAAGGTTTAACTTTTCGGATACGGCGGGGATAAGAGAGTCTTCGGATAAGATAGAGAGTTTAGGGGTAAACCTTTCTAAAAAAATAATAGAAGAGAGCGACCTTATAATTTTGGTGCTTGACGGACTTAACATAAATAAAGAAGACGACGAACTTTACGAGTTGGTAAAAGATAAAAACCTTTTAACCGTTTTAAACAAGACGGATAAGACGGATAATAAGGATAAAAGGGCGGAAGTTTATATTTCGGCACTTAATAAAGTCAATATAGATTTACTTTCGGATAAAATCTATGATAAAACGGTTGGAGCGGGCATAGATTTAAATGGAGATTTTCTTTTGGAAGAAAGACATTTTATCGCATTAAGTACGGCAAAGGAAAAGATAGAGAGTGCGATAAGTGCAATCGGCAAAGTTCCGCTTGATATTTTGGCGATAGACGTTAAGTCGGCGTGGGATTATTTGGGAGAAATTTCCGGAACTACTGCGACGGAAGATATTATTAACGATATATTTTCGAGGTTTTGCGTAGGTAAATAACAAAAGACTATATTAAATTATAGGGGTTGTTGTTTATGGAAGTTTGGCAGGCGATAGTTTTAGGGCTTTGTCAAGGGTTTACCGAATTTTTACCCGTGTCTTCAAGCGGACACCTTATGCTTTTACAAAACTGGTTTAACGTAAAAGAGAACGCTTTGTTTTATACCGTTACTCTGCATATAGGAACGCTTATTCCCGTGTTGATAGTTTTAAGAAAACGGATAGCGGGATTATTTAAAAACAAACTGTACGGACTGAAACTTTTGGTTTTGGCGACTATTCCGGCAGGAATTTTCGGAATACTTTTCGAAAAGATAATAGGTATAGAACAACTGTTTGAACAAAATATTTGGCTTTTATCTTTGACTTTTTTATTTACGGCGGTGGAACTTTTGTTTTCAGAAAGGCGTGCTAAAAAGGTAAGTTTAGATAAAGGTTTAAATTTTAAGACGGCTTTTATTATGGGCGTAGGTCAAGCGGTGGGGGTGCTTCCGGGGATTTCGAGAAGCGGTTCTACTTTGACTTTCGGAACGCTTTCTAAAATCAAAGGGCAAGATAACGCCGAGTTTACATTTTTAATGAGTATACCTATAATTTTATCGGCGGTTTTACTTTCTACCGTAGATTTATTTAAGGCGGGAAGCGTTTTAACCGTAAATTTTACCGCTTTGTTTTTCGGAATAATCGCTTCGGCGACGAGCGGATATATTGCGGTAAACTTTATGCTTAACGTTATAAAGAAAGCAAACTATAAATGGTTTTACGTATATCTTATTTTAATTTCGGTTGTTAATTTGGTAGTGTTTTTTGTTTAAATGATGTATAATACAAAAGAAAAGGAGAAAATTATGAAAAAGTTTTTTGAAGAATTTAAGAAGTTCATAACCCGTGGCAACGTTATAGATTTAGCCGTCGGCGTTATAATCGGCGGTGCGTTTACCGCAATAGTTACGGCAGTTACTTCCAACATATTACAGCCCTTAATCAACGCTTTGATTTCGGTAATATTCGGCGACGGAAGTTTGGCGGTTTATACCGTACTCGTGGGAAGTGTGGAAGACCTTTCTAATTCTATTTATATAGACTGGGGTGCGTTTATAAGTGCGGTTATCAATTTCTTCCTTATAGCGATTGTTTTGTTTATCGTGGTAAGAGCGGTAAACAGAATTACCGAGAACAACGAAAAGTTAAAGAAAGGTTTTTTAAGTGCGATACTTACTAAGCAAGACAAAAAAGAAATGAAGGAAATGGGACTTAATCCCAAAAAGATAAACGACGTAAAAGAGTTTAGAAAAAAACAGCAAGAACAAATAGACCTTAAATTGAAGGCGGAAGAAGAAGAAAAGAAAAAAGCCGAAGAAGAAGCCAAAAAACATTCGGTAGAAGGGCTTTTGGAAGAGATAGTAAAACTCCTTGAACAAAACTCCAAGTAAAATATTAAAAGCGTTTGAGATTTCAAACGCTTTTAGTTTTGTCTTATTCTTTATCTATTCTTTTATTAAGACTGCGGTAGATTGTACCGAAATGCCTTCTTCTCTTCCGACGAATCCCAAGCCTTCTAACGTAGTTGCCGAAATTCCAACGTCGTCTTCACTTAGTTTTAAGAGTTTACATATATTTTGCTTTATTTTTGGGATATGGTTTAGGAGTTTAGGTTTTTCCGCCATAATGACTGCGGAAACGCTTTCTACTCTATATCCTTTTTCTTTTAAGAGTTTAATTACTTCCTTTAAGAGTTTAACGCTGGAAATATCTTTGTATTTATAGTCGGTATCTGGGAAGTAGTAACCTATATCACGCAAGGCACAAGCGGAAAGCATTGCGTCCATTAAAGCGTGAATTAAAACGTCTGCGTCGGAATGCCCTAAAAGTCCTTTTGTGTGCGGAATTTCTATTCCGCCCAAAATGAGTTTTCTATCCTTTACTAATTTGTGGCAGTCAAACCCCGTGCCGAATTTTCTCAAAACGTCTTTTTCCAGCACGGAAAAATCTTCGGGGTAGGTGAGTTTTATATTGTTTTTATCGCCTAAAACTACGTTTAATTTGTTAAAGGTGTTTTTATAAACTTCGCCGTCGTCGTTAAAGGTTTTGCCTTTTGCGTTCTTATAGGCTTTTATTATCTCTTCGGTTTTAAAACCTTGCGGTGTTTGAACGTCGTATATTCCCGATTTTCCGAGATAGGAAGTTATTTCTTTTCCGTCCGATAAGCATACCGTATCGGAAGAAGGTACGGCGACTATTCCGCTTCCGTATTTTTCAGCGGAAGTTATGCAGTCTTTTATAATCTTTTTAGTGACGAAAGGTCTTGCCCCGTCGTGAATTAAAACTATATCTCCCGTAACCTTTTTAAGTGCGTTTTTAACCGAGTCCGTGCGGGTTTCTCCACCCAAAACCACGGTAACGTTAAACGGGGAGAGTAGGCTTTTTATTTCCTTTAAGTCTTCCTTTGAAGAAGTAACTACGTACTGGTCTATAAGTTTAGTGTTCATAAAAGCGGATACCGTTCTTTCTAAAACCGTTTTTCCGTTAAATGGAACTAAGAGTTTGTTTTTGTTAAGTTTAGCCCTTTCGCCCTTACCTGCCGCACATATTATTAAAGATACTTTCATAAGTTAATCTCCCAAAATTTCGTAAAGGGTTTGTACTTCTTCTTTCTTAACCGTTTCCTTTACGTCGTTTATCTTAAATTTTACAGTTCCCGAATTAAAAGCGACTTCAACGATATCTCCCACCTTTATTTGGTGCGAAGGCTTTACGGACTTTCCGTTTATCTTAACTCTTCCGCCCTCCGTCGCCGTTACCGCTAAGGAACGCCTTTTTAATATTCTCGATACTTTAAGGAATTTATCTATTCTCATTTGACTCCCGATTTTTTGTAAAAAAACCGCTAAAAACGTCGTTTTGTAAAATTATTTTAAAAATTTTTCTCAATCGCTTGACTTTTATTTTTGAATTAGATATCATTATAAAATGTATTATGATAGGTTAATATCGATTTTTATTGCTTTTTTTATGAAAAATCAGCAAAATTTTGATACGAATTTGTGCCAAAATTGATAGAAAAAACAATGCGATAAGCCTAATTCGTTTGCAAGACTATTATACAACGTATTTCGGCGTTTGTAAACTTGCTTTCGAAATAATTTAAAAAAATTTTTAAGGAGTGTGCGTAGATGACACGTAAATTAGCAGAAATAGAGTGTGGCAAGATTAAGAGAAAAACGTTTTCCAAAATTAAGGAAGCCATTGAACTTCCGTATCTTGTCAAGATTCAAAAAGACTCCTATGATGCTTTCATCAAAGAAGGCATAAGCGAAGTACTTGAAGACTATTCGCCGATAACCGACTATTCCGACCACTATGAACTTTACTTTTTAGACCACAGTTTGGACGGAAAGCCCAAGTACGATGAAAAAGAGTGTAAGGATAGAGACGCTACCCTTGCTCTTCCTTTAAGGGTTAAGGTAAGGCTTGTAAACAAGGTTACCGACGTCGTTATGGATAGGGACGTTTTTATGGGCGACTTCCCGCTTATGACGGATAACGGTTCGTTTATTATAAACGGTGCCGAACGTGTTATCGTTTCTCAACTCGTACGTTCTCCAGGAATTTACAACGCAGAACAAGTTGATAAATCGGGTAAAAAACTTTACGCTACCACGGTTATACCTTCTCGTGGTGCTTGGCTTGAATTCGAACAAGATTCGCAAGACGTTTTGTGGGTACACGTCGATAGAACGAGAAAGATTACCGCTACCGTACTTTTGCGTGCTTTGGGATTCGGAACGGACGAAGCGTTAAGTCAACTTTTCGACGGCGACGAGATGATAAAGTCTACCGCAGAAAAGGATACCGCTAAAACGGAAGACGAAGGCTTAATAGAATTATACCGTCGTTTGCGTCCGGGTGAAATTCCTACCGACGACGCTGTAAAGCAAAATCTTAAAAACATATTCTTCGACCCCCGTCGTTACGACGTTGCAAGGGTTGGCAGATATAAATACAATAAGCGTTTACGCTTGGGAATAAGAATAGTAGGATTGAAAGCCTATGAAGACGTTATTTCGGTAGACGGCGAAGTTTTGGCAAGTAAAGGTCAAATCATAACCAAAGAAACGGCGGAACAAATTCAAAATGCGGGAATCAACGAGTTCTTTGCCGATATCGACGGTAAAAAGCATAAGATTATCGGTAACAACGTCGTAGATTATAAAGTCGTTACGGGATTAAACCCCAAGAGTTTCGGACTTTTAGATTACGTTTATTATCCTACTTTGGCATTTTCCAAAAAGGTCAGAGTCATCGGCTACGACCTAAACGAA
>JAZLMI010000037.1:0-60001 GCA_045598545.1 Christensenellaceae bacterium
AAAGATACTGGTTCCCATATATCTAATACAAATATTGATTGTGGAATAGGGAAAAATAATGAAATATCTATTTTAGAATCTAGTTTAAATAGTTGTTCTATAAGCATTTTTGGGAGTAATTGTAAATTAGTTATAGGGAAAGGTTGTACCCTTAATTATTGCAATATTATAATTGAAGATGATGACACATGTGTTGAATTAGTTGATAATGTTTGTATAACGGGCGTTGATGTAGAACATACGTTCCTTAGAGCGATTGAAGGAACATCGTTAAAGATTTGTTCTGGAGCCCTAATTTCATCTGGTGTTGTAATTCGTACTGGAGAGCTCATTCTGTTTTAGATTTGGCAGGGAATAGATTAAATAAATCGATGGACGTAAAAATTGGAGAGCATGTTTGGATTGGTCAAAGAGTTTATATTGGTAAAGGTGTTCAAATTGGTAATAATAATATTATTGGATATGGAGCTATTGTGACTAAAAGCTTTAATAATAGCAATAATGTTATCGCAGGAGTCCCCGCTAAGATAGTTAAAGGGGGAGTTGATTGGAGGACAAAGAGGATATAAAATATTAAGGATTTAGCTATGAAAATATTAGTAACGGGAGCGAAGGGGTTTGTTGGTAAAAATCTCGTGTATGCTCTTAAAAATTTAAAAGAAGGTAAAGATAGAACTCGTCCGAATTTATCGGTCGAAGAAATTTTTGAATACGATATAGATTCTACGGAGAAAGACCTTGAAAATGCTTGTAAAAATGCAAGCTTCGTATTTAATCTTGCCGGAGTAAATCGTCCGCAAAATCAAGAAGATTTTATGAAGGGTAACTTCGGGTTTGCTTCCGATTTATTGAATACTTTAAAAAAGTATAATAATAAATGTCCTATAATGCTTTCCTCTTCTATTCAGGCAACCCTAATAGGTCGTTATGACGGAGAATACGGTAGAAGTAAAAAGGCGGGAGAAGATTTATTTTTCGATTATTCGAAAGAAACGGGAGCAAAGGTTTTAGTTTACCGTTTTCCAAATTTATTCGGGAAATGGTGTAGGCCTAATTATAATTCTGCCGTTGCTACTTTTTGTAATAACGTCGCTAACGATTTGCCTATTCAGGTAAATGATAGAAATACCGAACTTGAACTTCTTTATATAGACGATTTAGTTGCTGAAATGCTTGATGCCTTAGAAAATAGTGAGCATCATGCGGAATTTGACGGAATAAATACAGTTATAAAGGACGACGGTAAATTTTGTGCTGTTCCTATAACCCATAAAGTAACTTTGGGAGAGATTGTAGATTTATTAGATAGTTTCAAAAAGCAAAGTGAAACTTTGATAATCCCTGAAATTCCGAATAACAGTTTTGCTAAAAAATTATATTCTACTTATTTATCGTACTTACCAAAAGATAAAGTTGCGATAAAACTTAATAAGCACGAAGACGATAGGGGTAGTTTTACCGAACTTTTAAAAAGCGAAAAAGTAGGACAAGTTTCGGTAAACGTAAGTAAGCCCGGCATAATGAAAGGTCAACATTGGCATAGTAGCAAGTGGGAATTTTTCATTGTAGTGAAAGGGCATGCTTTAATAGAAGAGAGAAAAATCGGCACAGACGAAGTGTTAAAATTTGACGTTACGGGAGAGAACCCGACGGCTATACATATATTGCCGGGATACACTCATAATATAGTAAATTTGTCGGATACTGAAGAGTTAATAACTATAATGTGGGCTAACGAAAAATTCAATCCCGATAAGCCCGATACATTTTTTGAACAAGTTTAGGAGATATTTTTGTGGGATATAGTGTAGACGATATTTTTATTTCGTTAATAGGAAATGAAATATGCGGTAAAAAATTACCTTCCGATTTGGAATTAACCGGAGTAGATTTTCCCGCTTTGTATCGTTTATCCGATAAGCACGATTTATCTCATATAGTAGGAGTTGCGTTAAATAAGTTTAACGCAATAAAAAAAGAAGATATAGCGTATAAAAAGTTTTTTTCTAAAATAAGTTTAGCAGTTATGCGTCAAGAGAATTTCGATTATTCGTTAAATGAAATAAGCGAGATTTTTGATAAAAACGAGATAGAATATATTCCGTTAAAGGGGGCTGTAATAAAAAATTATTATCCCGAAAAGTATTTAAGACCCAGTTGCGATATAGATATTTTAGTAAGGGAAGATAAAAAAGAAAAAGCGGTATCCGTTTTAGAAAAGGCGGGATATAATAAGGGAGAAGAGAATTATCACGATATTTCTCTTTTTAATTCTTCGGGCGTTCATATAGAACTACATTTTAATATAAAGGAAGATTTAGAAAATATTGACAAACTTCTCTCTAACGTTTGGGATTATTCTAAAAAAGTAGAGGGATATAGATACGTTTTAGATGGTGAATTTTTTATTTTTTCTCTTGTCGCACACGCTTATTACCATTTTGTAAACGGTGGGTGCGGAGTTAAAACGGTTTTAGATTTTTGGATATTAAAGAATAAATTTGAATTTGATGAAAATAAAGTAGAAGAGTTTTGTTTAGACTGTAAAATACTTGATTTTTATAACGGTATAAAAGAACTTTCTGAGGTTTGGTTTTCCGATAGAGATAACTCTAAACTCACTGATATAATGTCTGAATACGTTATAGACGGCGGAGTTTATGGGACTAAAAGTAATTTTTTGTTGGCTGAACAGTCTAAAACGGAAAGTAAAGGAAATTATATTTTTGCGAGAATATTTCCTAAAAAAGCAGTTCTTCAAAAGAAATATAAAAAGTTAGAAAAGTGGTGGATATTGTATCCTTTTTACGTTGTGAAACGTTGGTTTTCGGTTTTATTTAATAAGGATAAGATAAAAAGCGAATTAGACGTTGTGAAAAAAACTTCATCTGACGATACGGATAAAATGAAATTTATGATGGATAAATTAGGGATTTAATTTTTATATAGTAAATGGAGAAAACAAAATGAAAAAGATTGAAAGCGTAAAGTGGCAAGAGAACGGCAAATTAAAACTTTTAATTATCGTAGGAACTCGTCCTGAGATTATAAGACTTGCCGCAGTTATAAATAAGTGTAGAGAATATTTTGATTGTTTGTTAGCCCATACGGGTCAGAATTATGATTATAATCTTAACGGAGTATTTTTTAAAGACTTGTCGTTAAAAGACCCTGAAATTTATCTAAATGCAGTAGGGGATACCTTGGGCGATACAATGGGTAATATTATAGCGTCAAGTTATAACTTAATGTCAGATATAAAACCCGATGCCGTTTTGGTATTAGGGGATACAAATTCGTGTTTGTCCGTAATAGGAGCTAAAAGGCTTCATATCCCAATATTTCATATGGAAGCGGGAAATCGTTGTAAAGACGAATGCTTGCCCGAGGAAACTAACCGTAGGATAGTGGATATAATATCCGACGTAAATTTGGCGTATAGCGAACACGCAAGAAGATACTTAGCGGATACGGGGCTTCCAAAAGAGAGGACGTACGTAACGGGAAGTCCTATGGCGGAAGTTTTAACTAATAATCTTCAAAGTATAGAGAAGAGCGATATATTAAAGAGATTGAATTTAGAAAAGGGTAAATATATACTTTTATCCGCACATAGAGAAGAGAATATAGATACCGAAAAGAATTTTACGTCGCTTTTTAATGCGATAAATAAAATGGCAGAAAAGTACGATATGCCTATTTTGTATTCTTGCCACCCGAGAAGTAAAAAGCGTTTAGAACAAAGCGGATTTAAGCTAGATAAAAGAGTGATTGCTCACGAACCTTTGGGATTCCACGATTATAATAATCTTCAAATGAACGCATTTGCGGTTGTTTCTGATAGCGGAACGCTTCCCGAAGAGAGTTCGTTCTTTACGAGTATAGGGAAGCCTTTCCCTGCGGTATGTATAAGGACTTCTACGGAAAGACCCGAAGCGTTAGATAAAGCGTGTTTTATACTTTCGGGTATAGACGAAAAGGGGCTTTTGCAATCTGTTGATACTGCGGTAGAAATGAATAAAAACGGTGATTACGGCATACCTGTTCCAAACTATACCGACATAAACGTTTCGACTAAAGTTGTGAAGATAATTCAGAGTTACGTAGGCGTTGTAAATAAGATGGTATGGAGAAAAAGTTAAATAAAAGGTGCCATAAATTTGTTGCAATTATTATAAAATTGTGTTAATATAAAACGGTAGTTTTTCTACCGTTTTGTTTTTATGGGGGTATGGCTCATCTGGTAGAGCGTCGCGTTCGCAACGCGAAGGTGGTCGGTTCGAGTCCGATTACCTCCACCAAAGTAAATAGCAGAAATGTCAAAGGACGTTTTTGCTATTTTTTTGCACATAAAAAGCACTGCCCGAAGGTAGTGCTTTGATTGTGTTTTGAAATTGTTATACAGATTTGTCAACCTTTATTTTATGTTGTTTTATAAAGGCTTGTGCTTCTGCTTTATATTTATCAACCTCTTCTTTTGGAATATCCTTTAACGATTCTTCTAACTCTTCTTTTGTGGGAATATGGTCATCAATGCGAGTAATTTTTTCGTTATTATCTATCATTTTTTTGAATAAATCCATCCATATTTCTCTGATAAAGCCTTTAAAGCTAAATCTATGTCTTTTTCTAATTCTATCATATAAGTGTTGTAGTATTATATGGTGTTAGAAATGTCTTTACGACGGTACACTTAAAAGCTTAGTTTTATAATTTTATTGATAAGCCACGACTTCATTGACAATTCATAAATTATATATTATACTATCATTACATACATTATGATATCATACTACCTTGATATTATGAAATTATGATATCATAAAAAATATTGTAAAACGTTATGATGTCGTAAAAGATATTGTAAAAAGCAATGTTCAGGGGAAAAGGACGTTACCAAATAACGTTGCGAAAGAATGTTGTCAAAGGACGTCATAGGTTAAAGAATATTTTATATTCATATACAATAACTTACATATTATATTCATACATAATAAAACAATCAAAAAAATAGCGAAAGCAGGAGAAATTTTATGAATAATACTAAAACTCCAACAGTTAAAAAGAAGATGTTTTCTTTAAGATTACCGTTAGATACGTACAAAAAAATTCGTATTTGCGTTCAAAAAAAACAAGAAGAAAAAAATTACGACGGATACAGTATAAACGATTTTTTAACTGAGATTATTGAAGAGAAGTTAAAGGAAAAAATAAAATAATAAAAAACAGTTTAGTTAAATTTAATTAAACCATCAAGAAAAACTTGATATTTTGGTTTTTTATAAGTATAATTACTAAGACGAGTTACTTATATTAACTTATAAATTATAAAAATGAATATTTGGCGTGAGTTTTTTAAGAGAAAGTAGGGGAAGTGCGGTGCAATTCCGTCGCAACAGTCATTACGGTAAAAGTCCGATTGCCTACCCGTCAAATTATGAACGTAAAATTTCTTGGGCATTGAAGAAAAACGTTAAAACCGATAGGTTTTATTTTTGCGTGCCTGAAAAGGCTCGCTTTTTTATTATTAAAGGAAGATTTATTATGAAGAAAATAAGTATATTGATTTTGGCGTTATTAAGTTTATTTTATATATTTTCTTTTGGCTGTATCGGAGAAAAGAAATTCGTTATAAAAGAGAGTGATACTTATATAGTGATTTTAGTCCCTGAAAATCAAACGGGAATAGCTGACGATACAACATTAATTCAATATATGTATAAACTAAAAGATATGGGGCAATTAGAATTTGCAGTAAAAGACGGTATGATAACTTCTATAAACGGCATAGATAACGCAGGGGATTGGAGCAAATGTTGGATGCTTTATACGAGTGATTGTGAAAATTCTAATAGTGCTTGGGGGTCTTTGGAATATAAGGGTAACACGTACGGTTCGGCGATATTCGGTGCAGAGAGTTTAAAAATAAAGAAAGGTTTTTTATATATTTGGTATTACCAAAGTTTTTAAGGTATGAAAGCGACTAAAGATTTAACAATAATGGGGGTATACGTAGCCCTTTTATTGGGTGGACAATTTATATTAAGTGGGATATCCGGTATAGAAATAGTTACCGTTTTGCTTTTAAGTTTTTGCTTCGTATTCGGGGCGAAAAAAGGAATGTTGACGGCGACTGCCTTTTCGCTTATCAGATGTTTTATATTCGGGTTTTATCCCACCGTAATTATTTTGTATTTAATTTATTATAATTGTTTTGCGTTGTTTTTCGGTAGGTTAGGTAGTAAAGCTTGTGGAAAAGTAAGTAAAAAGCTGTATTTTATAACGCTTTTTAGTGCAGTATTGTTTACGGTGTTATTTACTCTTTTAGACGATTTAATAACCCCTTTGTTTTACGGATTTACGGCTAATGCGTTTAAGGGATATTTTTTGGGGTCTTTATATCCGCTATTAAAAAGCGTTATATGTACGTTTTTTTCGGTAGGAATTCTTTTCGTGCCACTATTTAAATTATTGAACAAATTGAAATAAAAAAGGACGGATATAAAATCCGTCCTTAAATTTTATTAAAATTATCAGTTGATTTCAACTCCGTTAGGCGAGAACATAAATATATTTTTTTGCATTTCGTAAACTCCACCGCCGAGTGCGTAAATTGCACCGGATAAAAGGTCTAATACCCTTATTGAGGTTTCTGTTTTTAATTCGGTTAAGTGAACGATTGCATTTTTGCCTAATTTTAATGCGTCTATTATTGCAGACACGTCTTTAAAAGATTTTGGTGCGAAAACGGATACCGGACCGTGATTGTTGTCGGTATTATTAAATACTTGGTCTTGGTTTAATCCAAAGCCAACTCCTCTTCTTTCAGTTTGTTCAGATTTAGATTTAGGTTCTTTTCCGAATAAGTCGAATATTCCCATTTTAATTTACTCCGTAATTTCTTTTTCCGAATATAAGGCTTCCTATTCTTATCATATTGCTTCCGTTTTTGATTGCTATTTCGTAATCTTCGCTCATACCCATTGAAAGATATTGCATATTGAAGCCTTGATTTTTAAGTTTGTCGAAAACCTGACGCATTTTTAAGCATAGATTTTGAAGTAGTAATTTATCGTCGGATTTTGGTAACATAGCCATAAGTCCTAAAACGTTAACGTTTTGAAGTTTTGAAATTTCCCTTATAGCGTTTTCTGTGTTATCGAAGTTAAATCCGCTTTTAGAAAGTTCTCCGCCAACGTTAATTTCGAGTAGTATGTTTTGAACTACGTTCTTTTTAAGACTTTCCTTATTTATTGCGTCGGCCAAATGAAAGCTGTCCACCGACTGAATAAGAGAAACGTTTCCCACTAAATATTTAACCTTATTGGTTTGAAGATGTCCTATAAATTGTTGTTCGCAATTTTTAAGTAGGGAAGTCTTTTCGGTAAACTCCTGAACTTTATTTTCTGCAACAACCTTTAACCCCAAACTTACGGCTTTATTTATTTCTTCTGTAGATACGGTTTTCGTTGCCCCGACAAGGGTTATTTTTTCTCCCAAATTATTACCGTTTTTAATTTTTTCTAAAACGGTTTCAAGATTTTTTTCAAACATTATTTCCCGCTTAACATATCGGACATATCGAAAAGTCCGTTAGTTTTTGTGGATATGTATTTAGACGCCTTTACTGCACCTTCGGCGAAGACTGCACGGTCAAATGCCTCGTGTTTAAAAGTTAAGGATTCGTTTAACCCTGCAAACAGAACCTCGTGTTCGCCTACGATATTGCCACCTCTTACTGCGTGAATACCTATTTCGTTTTGGTTACGTTTTCCGACCATACCGTTTCTTCCGTAAGTGAAGAATTTTTCCGGAAGTTCATTTTTTATTGCGTCGGCAATCATAATAGCAGTACCGCTTGGAGCGTCTTTTTTCTCGTTATGGTGTTTTTCTATTATTTCAATATCAAAGCCGTAAAGTTTTTTTGCGGTTTCTTTGACGGCGGAAATTAACACGTTTACTCCGAGCGACATATTCGCCGAACGGAATATAGCGGTTTTTTCCGACGCTTTTTTAATGCTTTTAATATCTTCTTCCGAATATCCCGTAGAACAAAGAACGGCGGGAATTTTATTTTCTTGTATAAATTTCAAAGTGTTAGGTAAAGATAGGGGAGAAGAGAAGTCTATTATTGCGTCGAACTTTTCTTTAACTTTATAAATGTCTTCGTAAACGGGGAAGTCAGAATTCGAGAAATCGGACGTTTTATCGACTCCTGCGACTGCTAAAAATCCGTCGTTTAAGTCGCAAGCGTTTTTTACTTTTTTACCCATTTTACCCAAAGCACCTATTATTAAAATATTTAACATAGTTACTCCTTTATCTTAAACCCAAAATCGGTAAGGATTTTTTTCATTTCTATTTGATGTTCCACTTCTAATTCGGTTAAAGGTGCCCGAACTATACCTGAGCCTAATCCTATAAATTCCATTGCTTTTTTAACGGGGATAGGATTAACTTCCGAGAACATTATGTCAATCATAGGAAGAAGTCTTTCTTGTAAAGCGACCGCCTCCAAATTTTTTCCTGCAAAGTAAAGTTTTGCAACGTCGCCTACTTCTTTCGGAGCGACGTTTGACACCACGGAAATTAAACCCATAGAACCGATTGAAAGCATAGCGAGATTCAAGTTGTCGTCTCCCGAATATAGAGCGGTTTTACCACGAATAAGTCTTGCGGTTTCGCAAATTTGTTCCATATTACCGCAAGCCTCTTTTATACCGCCGATATTTTTATTTTCGGCAATTTCCGCCATAGTTTCGGGTAAAATGTTTACGCCCGTTCTTGCGGGAACGTTGTAGCAAAGTACGGGGATATCAACGTTATTACAAATATCGTTGTAATATTTTACCAAACCTTTTTGGGTACATTTGTTGTAATAAGGGGTTACGACTAAAAGTCCGTCCGCCCCTATTTTTTGAGCGAGTTGGCTTTTTTCTATTGCCGTCTTAGTACAGTTACAGCCCGAACCTAAAATGAACTTAACTCTTCCCGCTATCTTATCGAAAGCGAATTTTGCTACTTTTTCATATTCTTCATTTGTAACGGTAGGTGCTTCTCCCGTCGTGCCTAAAATACAAAGTGCTTCTATGCCGTTTTGTATTTGATATTCTATCTGACGAGAAAGAGCGTCGTAATCTATTCCGTCTTTTGTAAACGGTGTAATTGCAGCGGTACAAGTACCCTTAAAAATAGTTTTATTCATAGTAATTCCTTAAAAAATAAATTATTTATTTAAATTGTCTTTTACAGCCCCTAATTCGATAGCCTTTTCAGCAATTTGAACGGCGTTAGTAGCAGCACCTTTTCTGATGTTGTCTGCAACGACCCAAATGTTAACGCCGGACTTTACGGTGTCGTCCAAACGAATTCTTCCTACGAAAACCTCGTCTTTATTTTCAGCCGTTAAAGCCATAGGATAGATAAGGTTTTTAGGGTCGTCTTGAATAACTACGCCTTCTGCCTTAGATAATACTTCTTTTACATCTTCCAAAGAGCAACGTTTTTTGAATTCTATGTTTATAGATTCCGAATGTCCGTAATAAACGGGAACTCTTACGCAAGTTGCGGTAACTTTGATTTTTTGGTCGCCCAAAATCTTTTTGGTTTCGAAAATCATTTTGTCTTCTTCTTTGGTGTATCCGTTATCTAAGAATACGTCTATGTGAGGAAGGCAATTTCCAAAGATAGGATAGGGGAATTTTTGAGGTTTTTCACCGCAAATTCCACCCTTTAAATCGTTAAAGCCCTTAACTCCCGCACCCGAAACGGCTTGGTAAGTTGAATAAATTACCCTCTTTAAGCCGAATGCTTTTTGCAAAGGTTTTAAAACGACCATCGCTTGAATAGTAGAGCAGTTGGGGTTTGCTATAATATTTTTATGATTTAATATATCGTTTGCGTTACATTCGGGAACAACCAAAGGAACTTCGGGGTCTCTTCTCCAAGCACTGGAATTGTCTATAACTAACGCTCCGTGTTTAGCGAAAATGGGAGCGAATTCCTTGCTTACGTCTCCGCCTGCGGAAAATAATGCTATATCTATTTTTTTATCGACTACGTTTTCTTCTTTAAGTTCGATTATGGTGTGTTCTTTACCCATAAATTCGATTTTAGAACCTGCCGATTTTGCCGAAGCGAAAAGGTAGTAATTTTGTGCGGGAAGTTTTCTTTCGGATAAAACTTCCAAGAATTTTCTGCCGACCATACCGGTTGCACCGACTACTGCTATGTTGTACTTTTTCATTGTTTACATTTATCTCCTATGATAGTATGTAAATAGTGTACCAAACGGGGAATAAAAAGTAAAGTTTTTTTGAGTAGATACGCTATTTTATTTGTAAAATATTTAAATTTAGTATAAACTATAAGGGAATAATAAAATAGGGGATACTTTTAATGTCTAAGAGAAAAGGCGGAATTATAAACAGACTTATAATGGGTTCGGAAAAATCCGAAGGTTATGCGAGAGCAAGTCTTCCTTCGAATAGGTGGGAACTTTTTTGGGATATAGTTAAGGGAAGATTCGGGAAATTGGTTTTAATAAACGTTTTGGTAGCGATAACGTTTATCCCGTTTTTTGTGTTGTTGTTTTTTAATTCTACTATAGTTTCGGGTTACGGAATGTTATATCCGTTCGCCCAGTCGTTCGGAGTGGGGTATCAGGCCCCCGCTTCTATGATAGGCGTTGCCGAAAGTATTGAAGTAAGCGTTACGTCTATGGTGTTTTTGTTTATTCCCCTTGCGTTTATGATTGCTTCGATAGGGATATCGGGCGGTGCGTACGTAATAAAAAATATGGTTTGGACGGAAGGTATTTTCGTCGCTAACGATTACTGGCAAGGCATAAAGAAGAACATAAAGTATATGCTTTTAATCGCTATTTTTTATTCCATTATATTTTACGCTTCGGAAATGATATTGCGTTTAAGCGATATGGTTATTGCGACGGGGTCCGGACCTAAATGGCTTTTCGTTGTTATAAAGGTTATCACTTACGGCGAAATTATATTCACAACGATTATGTGTTTTCATATGATTACAATGACCGAAACTTACGAACTTAAATTTTGGCAACTACTAAAAAACAGTTTCTTGTTTACGATAGGACTTTTCCCGCACAATATATTTTTCCTTGCGATTTCGGCGTTGCCCTTTTTATTGTTGCTATCGAGTGGATTTTTATTTGTAATCGGGATTTTCGTGGTGGGCTTACTTGCGTTTTCTTTCGTGCTTTTGGTGTGGACGGATTTTTCACAATGGGCATACGATAAGTTTATAAACGATAAGATACCCGGAGCAAAGAAAAATAGGGGTATTTACGAAAAGGTTGGTAAGGGCGAAGAGGCGGCGGCCATTAAAAAATACAGAGAGCAAATGACGATTTACGGAAACAGTACTCTTTCTTCTAGACCCATTAAGCCTATTACGGACGACGAATTACAGGTAGCCGAACTTCCGCAGTCGTTTAATAGGGCGGATATAGAAAAATTAAATGAAAGTAAAAAAGTTATTTACGAAGATAACGAAAGATATATAGAAGAGCATAAAAACGACGAACGTTATCAGAAAGTAGAGATAGAAAAAACTCAGGAAGACATAGAAAGAGAAAAGCGTATAGAGAAGGCTAAAAAAGAGTTGTCTAAGAGAAAGAAAAAATAGTAAAATAAAAATAAAGAAAAAAGACACCGATTATCGGTGTCTTTAAAAAGTAAAGTCGGGCATTTTAAGGAGATAGGAAATGGAAGCGGTAGACTTTTTGTTTCAACTTGCAATAATTCTGTTTTCAACCAAATTTTTCGGAATAGTAATGCGGAAGTTAGGATTTCCGCAAGTTTTGGGTTTTATAATAGCGGGAATATTGATAGGTCCTGCTATATGGGGTATGCTGTATTTAATTCCGGAGAGTGCGGTTTTTCCCATACAGCAAAGTCCGTATTTAAAAGCATTTTCGGAAGTCGGCGTAATTTTCGTAATGTTTTCCGCAGGGCTTGAAACAAATCTTAAAGACATAAAGACTACGGGTGTAACTTCGTTTACCGTTGCAATGGGCGGAGTTTTGTTGCCCTTAATTTTGGGAACTTTAATAGGGTTTTTGTTTTTGCCAAATGCTGAACACGGCTTTTTTTCTTGGCTTTTTATAGGCGTAATAATGACGGCGACTTCTGTCGGGATAACCGTAGAAGTGTTGAAAGAATTAGGGAAACTTCAAACGAAAGTCGGGACTATCGTTATGAGTGCCGCAATTATCGACGACGTTTTAGGGGTAATAGTTTTATCTATCGCTTTAAGTTTGTCGGGGGCGGGGAGTTCGTCTTCTTCGCTTTTACAGAGAGCAACGGGGGATAACCCTTGGCTTTCTATAGTATGGATAATTTTGTTCTTCGTGTTTGCAATAGGCGTGGGAATCGCTTTATCTAAACTTTTTAAGTATATGGAAAAACGTTCTCCGCATACGAGAAGAATACCCATATTTTCAATAGCGGTTTGTTTGATTTACGCTTATATCGCCGAAAGAATTTTCGGCGTTGCCGATATAACGGGTGCGTATATTGCGGGACTTATTCTTTCTACTAATCACGCTTCCGCACAGTACGTTGATAGAAAAGTAACCATCAATTCTTATACCTTATTTGCACCTATATTTTTTGCAAGTATAGGTATAAAGATGAACCTTTCGGGGTTGGATTTAACCGTTTTGTGGTTTGCTATCGCTTTCGTGGTGGTTGCTATTGTAACCAAAATTATCGGTTGCGGTGGAATTTCAAAACTGTTCGGATTTAACTTTAAAGATTCTTTGAGAATAGGCGTCGGTATGATAGCGAGGGGCGAAGTCGCTTTAATCGTTATGGAAAAGGGTGCCGGAAAATTAGTGGACGAAAGATACCGTGTAATAGTGGTGCTACTCGTTTTGGTGTCTTCACTTCTTGCTCCGATATTGCTTAAACTTCTATATAAAAATTACGACGAAAAACCTTTGCCTACCAAACAAGAGTTAGAGGAGGGACATTTTGAATAAACTTCTTAAAACTATGATTTTTGAAGACGAAATGACTCTTTCCGTTCTCGATACTACCGATATGGTAAACGATGCGATTAAAATTCATAAACTTTCTCCGCTTTCGGCGGCGGGACTCGGCAGAACTTTAACCGCTTGTACTTTTATGGCGAGTGGGCTTAAAAGCCAAAGCGATAAATTGTCCGTTACCGTTGCGGGCGACGGGGTTGGCGGAAAGATTACCGTTTGCGGAAACGGTAAACTTCAAATGAGAGGAAGTATTGATAATCCTAATGCAAACCTTCCGTTAAAACCTAACGGCAAGTTAGACGTTAAAGGATTGGTAGGAAAAGGTAGACTTACCGTGGTAAAGAGTATGGGATTAAAAGAACCGTATTCGGGGAGTTCAGAATTAGTTAGCGGAGAGATTGCAGAAGACTTTACCGCTTATTACGCTTATAGCGAGCAAATTCCTACCGCTATGGCTTTGGGGGTTAAGATAGGCACGTCAAAAAAGTGCGTAGGTGCCGGCGGAGTAATAATACAAGCCTTACCTTTTGCGAGTGAAAAATCTCTGAAAAAAGCGGAAGAAATAATAAACGAATTATCTTCCCTTTCTTCTTTAATAGAAGAAATGGGTGCAGAAGGGGTTATAGAAAAATTTTTCGGAAAAATACAGTATCAAGAATTTTATCCCAAATATAAATGTTTGTGTTCGAGAAAATGGGTTAAAGATACTTTGTATTCTTTGGGTAAAAGCGAAGTTGACGATATAATAAAAGAACAAGGCGAAATAAAGGTAAGTTGTCAGTTTTGCAACAAAGAATACGTTTTTAATAAAGAACAAGCGGAAGAAATTTTTAAGTAGTATATGGGTGAAGTTTTACAGTTTAAAAATAGCGTAGAGATATACAAAAGAATAGCGGATAAAAAGTCTGAAGAGGGGGATTTGGCGTCTACTCTCGGCTTTTTGTTTAAGGCGGAAAAGGAAAGTAGTTCTTTAAGCGTTATTTCGGATATAGCCGATGTTTACGCCGATATGGGGTTATTAGAAGAGAGTAATGCGTATTGGTTTAAGTATTTAAGTAAAGCACCCAAAGAGAAAATGTCCGTAGCGTACGGAGAACTTGCAATAAACTATTTTTATCTCGATAATCTTTTTGCTTCGGCATATTATTTTGATAAAAAAGTGTCTGCGGACGGGTTTATCTCTAAAGACGGTTTAGACGATGAAGTTCTTGAGTTTATAGATAGATTTTTAAATAATAAAAAATCTTATCATATAGCGTATCCTTTTGATAGAGCGGATTTTTCGGAAGAGATAAAAAGGGGAAAGACTGCCCTTTCTTTCGGGGACGTAGAAACTGCGTCTAAAATATATTTGTCAATTCCGAGAGAGTGTATGGACGAGGAAACTTCGGGAGATGCCACCGCTTCCTGTTTTTTGTGCGAAAAGACGGAAGAGGCACTTGAAATTTGTAAAGATTCGATAAAGAATAACGGCGAAAACGTTACCGCTTATTGCGATATGTCTTCTATTTATAAGATTAAGGGCGACGAAGAAAAAAGTGCTTATTATTATGAAAAAGCACTATCTCTTAAAAAGGGCAATAAGTCCGAAGCTTATAAACTCGTTGCCGTTGCGGTAGAGAGAGAAGACCATAATACCGTTAGAGAAAATATAGAACTTATTCTTCCCGAAAGGGAGTTTGACGTAAACATAAGATTGTTTTACGGAATATCTTTGATAAATACTTTTGACTACGAAAAAGCCAAGGAAAATTTTGTTCTTATAAATAAAATTTGTCCGCATAATCCCGTTTTCGAATATTATTTAAATCTTTGTTGCGATTTGGTTAAAAAGGTAAAGATTAGCGTAAAACTTCCGTTAAAATATCAGAAGGACCTACCGCAAAAGGTTATAAAAGAACATAAAGATAAAGTTATGAAAATTGCGGTTAATTCCGAGGCTATTAAGTCCTTTATAAAAACGGAACAAGGCAGGTCCGTATTAAAATACGGTATATACTCTAAGGATAAAGAGTTTTTTAAAAAAGTAATGGTCGTTTTAGCCGAAAGTAACACCTTGTTTGCGAGGGAATTGTTTTTATCCGTGTTAATGTCTTCGGAAGTTACCGACGAGGTTAAAGAGTTTGTTATATATTGTCTGCTTCGTGGAGGATATAAGGAGAGTTTTTGCGTTTTAGGCGGTTGTTTTTTGGTGAAGATAAAGCCTGCTAAATTTTTGTTTAACGGTGCGTATATCGGGGAAGACAAGTATCTTTTATCGTACGGGCTTTGCGTAGCAAAGTTGTCCGTTTTAGGGGTAGAAGATTTTGATAAAGTAGTGTTTTCAATAAATAAAATATACAATATTTTTTGCATTAAGAAAAATTTGGAAGAAGATTTTTCGGTAAAAGAACTCTCTGCTCTAACCGTTAATCTTTGTAAGTTCGACAATATTTCGACAGCCGATTTCGTGTGTAAACTGTTTGGGGTAAAAAGGCGAAGATTTTCGGAAATTTCCAAAATGTTAAAGGAGTGAAATTATGGTAAAAATAATAGATTTAGATAAATTATTCGATAATTATATTTCGGGTTACGTTTATAAAAACATAGGGAAAATAAAGCCCGAAGAGATAGAAAACAAAATGCCCGTAATGTACGAAGAATTCGGGAACGAAAAACTCAAAGAATTAGACGGAGAGACGCCGAATTCTTATTATAAAAAATTTTCTACTAAAGAACTTTTGGAGTGTTTAAAAACCCACTTAAAAGAAGGCGTATCGGTATCCGATTTTTTGTGTGAAGCGATAACTTTTAAAAAAGAAGAAGACGTGCTTTTATCGGTTTTAGACGGTGAAGAAGAAGAGTTTACTCTTTACGTTATGAATATTTTGAACGAAATAAATTCGGAAAAGTGTCTTTCTAAATATTTGGAGTTCGTTTTGTACGATTATTCGGAACCGATAAGAGAACTCGCAACCGAATTTTTGTCTTCTAAGGCTGACAAGGTAAAAGATAAGATATTAGAAGTGTTCGGCGATGCAGAAGACAATAAAAAAGTAAATCTTACCGAAATATTAGCGTCTTCGTCAAAGGACGATAAAGTTTTTGAAATTTTGATTTCCGAATTTGAAAAACATACGGAAAATATTCCGCTTTATTCGGGATACTTGTCTAAATACGGAGATGAAAAAGCCCTTCCGTATCTTAACGAAGCGATAAATAAAGATAAAATAAGTTACGCCGATTTTGAAGAGTTAAGATTTGCAATAGAGTCCTTAGGCGGAGAATGTACGGTAGAAAAAGATTTTAGTTTGGATAAGACGTATAAAAAGATAAAGGGAATAAGAAGAAAGATTTTACATTAAGGTTAAAGCGTATAAAAATTATTCAAAAGGTCATACTGATAACAGTTTGATTTGGAGGAATTTTTATGTCGAGAAAGAAAAAGCATAAAATTGCAAAACTTACGGACGAACAGTATAACGATTATATAATGTCGTTAAAAGACGAGAAACCGCCTAAACCCATAAGAGATTTGCAATCGTGAAGTAATTAAACAAAAAGTTCCAAATATTTTGGGACTTTTTTTGTTAAAAATATTGTTTTTTTCGTTAAAGAATTGTATAATATAAAAAATCATTAAAATTTTAACTAAAGGGAAAATTTATGATAGAAGTAAAAGAAGTTACCAATAAAAAAGAAATGAAGAAGTTTGCAAAATACCCTTTGAAACTTTATAAAGGTTGTCCGTATTACGTTCCTTCTTTGCGTGGGGACGAAATGGCGACTTTCAATCCCAAAAAGAATTTCAGTTTAAAAGATAATAAATGCAAAGCGTTTCTTTGTTATAAAGACGGGGAATTAGTAGGAAGAATAGCGGGGCTTATAAACAATAAGCATAACGAAATGACGGGCGAAAAGTACATAAGGTTTTCCCGTTTTGAATGTATAGACGATAACGAAGTGTTTAAGGCTTTGCTGAGTGCCGTAGAACAATTTGGAAAAGACAACGGAATGGAGATTATTCACGGACCTTGGGGTTTTAACGATACCGATAGGGAAGGAATGTTGACTTTTGGGTTTGACCAAAGGAGTACGTACGCCACTAATTATTGTTATCCGTATTTTTCGGAAAAGATGAAGGAGTTCGGGTTTGAAGACGAATCGAAGTGGATAGAACGTAGATTTGTAATCCCGAAAGAAGAAAATAAAAGAATAGCGACGTTATCAGAAAAACTTAAAGAGAAGTTAGGGTTAGAAGACATTACCGAAACAATGACTATAAGAGAGATAGCAAAAACTTATGTGGATAAGTTTTTCGATACGTATAACGACGCATATAGCCATTTGGACGGGTTCGTACCGGTTGAAGGCAAAATGAAAAAGAACGTAATGAAACAGTTTGCGACCATAGTAAATAGGCGTTACGTTAGTATTTTAAGAGATAAAGACGACGAGATTGCCGGTTTCGGTATAGTTTTGCCTTCTATATGTAAACCGCTTATTAAACATAAAGGGAAACTTTTTCCAACGGGGTTTGTCGGCGTTTTAAGGTCTATAAAAAAGCCTCGTGAACTTGAAATGGCACTTATAGCGGTTAAGAAAAAATATAAAAATTCGGGAATAAACGCCGTGATTATGTCAAAGATATTGAAAAATATTATAGACGACGGAATAGACGTGATAGAATCTAATCCTATGCTCGAAACTAATTTCAATATTCAACAACAATGGAAGTTTGTAGATAACGAAATAGTCAAGAAACGTCAAACGTATAAAAAGGCGATAGGAAGTTTTATTGAGTAAGAGAGTAAAAACGTAAAAAGGGACGGATAAAGCCGTCTTCTTATAGGGAAATTAAATTCAAAACAAAAGTATAGCCCACTATACTTCGCATTTTGCGAAATATAGTGGGCTTTTCTTGTCCACGGGAAATAAAATATGAACAGTTATATTTTTAACCTTACGGTTAAAAGTGATATGTAAAACAAGTTTTGCGTTATATTTTGCGAGAAAATCATTCTCGCAAAGTTATATTAAATAAATCCACAACTCGCCGATAGGCGAATATCACTTGTCCGCAAGGACAAATATCACTGCGAAGCAATATCACAAATCCGCTTGCGGATTTATTTAGTTATCGCTTTTCCTTACGGGAAGAGCGATAAACCGTTCCTTTTTTTTGTTTTAAGGCTTGTAAATTCTTGTAAAGAAAAATAAATTGTGGTATACTGTAATATGTATAACTTTATAAAGAGGCTTTTTATGAAGAGAATAACTTTTAAAGAAATTTTTAATGAAAAAGAGAAGTATGGCGGAAAGGAAGTAACCGTTTGCGGTTGGGCTAAAACCGTAAGGGATAGTAAAGCGTTCGGCTTTATCGAATTGAACGACGGTTCGTATTTTAAGAACTGTCAAATAGTTTTCGATAGAGAAAAGATTGCTAATTACGACGAGATAGCAAAGCAGAACGTCGGTGCGTGTATAAAGGTTACGGGTAAGGTAATATTAACACCCGAAAACCGTCAACCGTTTGAAATAAACGCCGATAAAATCGAGGTTTTGGGGACTTCTACTCCCGATTATCCTTTACAGAAGAAACGTCATACTATGGAATTTTTAAGGGGAATACCGCATTTGCGTCCTAGGACTAATACTTTTAACGCAGTATTTAAGATAAGGAGTGAAGCGGCTTACGCTATTCATAAATTCTTTAACGAAAGGGGATTCGTGTACGTTCATACGCCCATAATAACGGGTAGCGATTGTGAAGGTGCAGGGGCAATGTTTCAGGTAACCACTATGGATTTAGATAACGTGGAAAAGACCAAAGACGGGAAAGCCGATTACACCAAGGACTTTTTCGGTAAAAAGTCTAGTTTAACCGTTTCAGGACAGTTGGACGTTGAAAATTTTGCTATGGCGTTTTCGAACGTTTATACTTTCGGACCTACTTTCAGGGCAGAACACTCTAATACCGTTCGTCACGCAGCGGAGTTTTGGATGATTGAGCCGGAACTTGCTTTCAGCGACCTTTCGGACGATATGGATTGTGCTGAGGCTATGGTAAAATTCATTATTTCTTACGTTATGGATACTTGTAAGGAAGAATTAAATTTCTTAAATCAGTTTGTAGATAACGGACTTTTGGATAGATTAAATAACGTTGTAAATAACGAGTTTAAGCGTTTAACCTATACCGAAGCGATAGAAATTTTGGAAAAGGTAAAGGACCGTTTCGACGCACCAGTTTACTGGGGCGTGGACTTACAAAGCGAACACGAGAGATATATTACCGAAGAAGTGTTCAAAAAACCTGTATTCTTAACCGATTATCCCAAGGAAATAAAGGCGTTTTATATGCGACTTAACGACGATAAAAAGACGGTTGCAGCAAGCGACTTGTTAGTTCCGGGTATCGGCGAACTTATCGGCGGAAGTCAAAGAGAAGAGAGAATAGACGTTCTAAAAAAACGTATGGAAGAGTGCGGATTAAATGAGGAAGATTACGGCTATTATCTCGATTTAAGAAGGTACGGCGGAGTTACCCATTCGGGATTCGGTTTGGGCTTTGAAAGAATGATTATGTATTTAACGGGAATTCAAAATATAAGAGACGTTTTACCTTTCCCGAGAACGGTCGGAAACTTATAATGATATTCGATATAGCGAGTTGCGAAGAGAAAATAGGATATTCTTTCAAGGATAAAATGCTTTTGAGAAAGTGTTTTACTCACTCTTCTTACGCAAACGAGCATAGAGAAGACGATAACGAACTTTTGGAATTTTTCGGAGATGCGGTAATAGAATTCGTGGTAACCGAATATCTTTTCAAAAAATGTTCGGGTGACGAAGGGAAACTTACCGAAATCAGAAAGGAAATAGTTTCGAAAGACCCACTTTTGAAATCGGTTAAGAAGTTGGGGCTTTCGGAATTCGTACTTTTAGGTTCGGGACAGAAAAGTTCGGCGACTTTCGAAGAAAAACTGTTTTCAAGTATTTACGAAGCGGTCGTTGCGGGAATTTATATAGACGGCGGAATAAAATACGCTAAAAAGTTTATAGAAGATACGATTATATCGGATTACGAAAGAAAACAATCTTCAAAGAAAAGACAAAGAATAAACGATTATAAATCGGAATTTCAAGAATACGTTCAAAAGAGAAAGATGGGCAGTATTTCTTACGAAACGCTGTACAAAAAAGGGCCGGACCATTTGCCCGAGTTTAAGGTTTGTGCCATCTTAAACGGAAAACCCGTGGCTGAAGCAAAGGGTAGCAGTAAAAAAATGGCGGAAATGAAGGCGGCGAAGTCCGCATTAACAAAACTAAAAAAACAAGGCGGTAGCAAAAATTGAACTTCGAAAAAGTTGAACTTTACGGATTTAAATCCTTTGCGGATAAAGCGGAAATAAAATTCGGAAACGGAATAACGGGGATAGTAGGACCTAACGGGTGCGGAAAGAGTAACGTTGCCGACGCCATACGTTGGGTTTTGGGCGAACAATCTGCTAAAACTCTTCGTGGAACTAATATGCAGGACGTTATTTTCGCAGGGACACAGGATAGAAAATCTCTTTCCTATTGCGAAGTGTCTTTGTTTTTCGATAATTCGAATAAGATGTTTTCGTTAGATTATAACGAAGTAATAATCACGAGAAAACTTTATAGAAGCGGAGAGAGCGAATATTTTATAAATAAGCAACCTGCAAGATTAAAAGATATCGTAGAACTTTTGCACGAGTGCGGAATAGGTAAAGAAGGGTATTCTATAATCGGGCAAGGTAAAGTTGAGGAGATAATGTCGGCAAAACCCGAAGACCGCCGTATGATATTCGAAGAAGCGACGGGGATTGCAAAATTTAAGACGAGAAAGAACGAGTCTGAAAGGAAGTTAGAACGTACTCACGAAAATATGGTGCGTTATATCGATATACTTTCAGAACTTGAAAATCAGTTAGGACCTTTGGAAAAGCAAGCGGAAAAAGCCAAAGAATTTAACGAACTTTCCGAACAGTTAAAGTATCACGAAATAAATACTTACGTTTATAAAGTGGAAGGCGTTGCCAACGAAAAACAAAAAATAAACATTAAAATAAAGGGAATAGACGAAGAAATATCTTTAAGACAAAAAGAATTTGATAAAGCACAAAAAGATTACGAAAAGATATTCGACGATATAAACGACGCCGATTTTAAGTTGAGAAAATTAAACGACGAACTTACCGAAAAGAGAGTAGGTATGGAAAAATCTTCCGGAGCAAAGCAACTTTTCGAGCAGAAGATATCTTTTTTAAGCGGGCAAATAGAACGTGCCGAAAAGGAAATAGAAGACAATAAAAACCTTATTATTTCTTGCGATAAGTCTATAGCCGAAACGGAAGTTTCCGTGGAAAAAAACAGTAAAGAACTTCAAGCCTTAAAGAAAAAAGCGGAAGAGTTAAACGCAAAATTGCTTACTCTTTCCGAAAAGATTTCTCTTGGCGAAGAACTTGCGGACGCTAACCGTAAAAAGATAATAGAGTCTATTGAATCTTTGTCGGATATTAAGTTAAATCAAGGCACAATGTCCGTTGAAAAGAGTAATTTATCCGATAAACTCGTAGAACTTACTCAAAAGTTGGATTCTCTTTCGGTTAAAAGAGAGGAAATTTTCAACGAAAAGGGTAGATGCGACGATAAAATAAACGAATTAGACAGGGCTGTTTTCGACCTTAAAAATAAGATTTCCGAAAAGGAAGAAGAAGTCCGTTCGAATAACGAAGAATCGGCGAGAATAGATAACGCTATATATTCTTTAAATTCCGTGATAACCACCTTGACTACGAGAGACGCTTTTTATAAGGGGTTAAAGGACAATTACGAAGGTTATGCACCTTCCGTAAAACTTCTTATGAATAAAGCAAAAGATAACGTGGAGTTAAAAAAGAGAATAAAAGGGGTTGTGGCGGAACTTATAAAGAGCGATAAAAAGTTCGACGTGGCTTTGGAAACGGCACTTAACGCCGCTGCACAAAACGTAGTAACTTCTAATCCCGACGACGCTAAATATTTGATAGAATATTTAAAAGAAAATAGAATAGGAAGGGTAACCTTCTTACCGATAACTTCGGTAAAGCCGAGAGAGAGAAGTGTTGAAATAACCAACGCTCTTTCTGATAACGGGGCTTTGGGTGTTGCTAGTGAAATCGTATCTTTCGATAAAGAGTTCGAAAACGTTATATCCAATCTTTTAGGAAACACTTTGATAGTAGATACTTTAGAAAACGCTACGTTTATAGCAAAAAAATACCGTTTTTCGTTTAAAATAGTAACCTTAGACGGAGACGTGTTCTCTACTCAGGGTGCTATGACGGGCGGTTCTAGGAGAACGGATACCATAGGATTATTATCTAACGATAGAAAGATAGAAGATAACGAAAAAGAACTTATAGTAAAGCGTTCCGAAATGGAAAAACTCCAAAAATCCAAGACGGATAACGAAAAGAAAAGAGATAGTTCTTTGGACGAGTTGAACGTTCTTAACGACTTGTATAACGGCAAGCGTGAAGAGATTTTATTGGAAAGAGAAAAACAGGCAAGTGCTGAAAAATCTTTAAGCGATATAGGTAGAGAGATTGAAAGCGTAGACGATTTGATAAAGGAAGTAAAAAGTCGTCTTAATAAAATAGATAAAGATTACGTAGAAGTGGTAACAGGAGGTAAAAAACTCGAAGAGCAAAAATCTTCGGCGACCGAAACCTTTGATAAGCATCAAGCGGAATACGACTTAATGAAAAAGGAAAGGGAAGAACTTGCAAAAGAGAATACCGAAGCCCAAGTTAAGGTTACCGAACTTACCGCCCTTTTGCAATCTGAAAATGCCGAAATAGAAAGACTTTCTTCCAAGAAGAAAGAGGCTGAAAACAACGTGATATCTTTAGAAAAGAGCAATGCTTCGGCATTATTAATGATAGAAGAATTGAAAAAGGAAGAAGAGAAAGTCGCTTTAACGAAGGAAGAGCAGGAATATATAAATTCTATAAGGACGAAGATAGAAAACATAGAAAAAGACAAAGAGAATTTACGTCTTAACCTTAATAAAAACGACGAAGAGAAAAACGTTTTAAATTCGAGAATAAACGAACTTAACGATAAAAAGCACGCCGAAGAGATAGCACTTACCAAAATAGATTCGGACTTAGAATATATGGGTCAAAGTTTGTTTGAAGATTATCAGGAAACTTACGAAACGGCGGTTAAGATAAAAGCTGAAAATTATAACGTGAAGGAAGGCGAAGCGGAGATTTTGCGTTTAAGGAAAAAGCGTTCGTCTTTGGGTGCTATAAACGCAACCGCAATAGAAGATTATAAACTGTTAAAAGAGCGTTATGAAGAAATGACGACTCAAAAAGAAGACCTTCAAAAGGCGGAAGACGATTTAAAAGAAGCGATAAGCACCATAAAGGCAGAAATGCTTACGCAATTCGATAAAGGCTTTAACAAAATAAACGAAAACTTCCAAAAAATATTCAAAGAACTTTTCGGTGGCGGAAGAGCAATGCTTGAAATGGATTATTCTACAACCGAAGATAAACTCGACGCAGGCGTGGAAATTATTGCAGAACCACCCGGAAAGAAACTTCAAAAGTTGTCGCTTTTGTCGGGCGGTGAAAAGGCACTTACGGCAATCGCAATACTCTTTGCAATATTAAAACTCCGTCCTATGCCTTTCTGTATTTTGGACGAAATAGAAGCGGCGTTAGACGAGGCAAACGTAGACAGATTTGCAAACTACTTAAAGCGTTTCAGTCAAGAAACGCAGTTTATAGTTATAACTCACAGAAAGCCCACTATGGAACAGGCGGACGCATTGTTCGGCGTTACTATGCAGGAAAAAGGAATTTCCAAAATGGTGTCCGTTAAACTTTCGGACGTTGCCGATATGGCGGGAGATACTTTGGCGTAATGGGATTGTTCAGTAAACTTAAATCGGTTTTAATTAAAACTAAAAACGGCATAGGAAATAAATTATCGGACTTATTTTCAAAAGATAAGATAGGCGAAGAGTTCTACGAAGAATTAGAAGACCTTTTGATATCTTCGGACGTTTCGGTAAATACCGCTATGGAAATAGTCGAAGAGATTAGAGAAAAGGCGATAAACGAAAAGTGCAGAGATAAAGAATTCGTTATTAACGCATTGAAAGAAGAACTTTTCGATACCCTAAATTATGCCGACGTTCCCGAGATTAAAACCCCTGCCGTTATTATGGTGGTGGGCGTAAACGGAGTGGGTAAAACTACTACGATAGGTAAACTTGCCAACAAGTTCGTAAAAGAAGGTAAAACGGTTACCATAGCGGCGGCGGATACTTTTAGGGCGGCGGCTTCGGACCAACTTTCGGTATGGGCGGATAGGGCAAACGTAAAGATAGTTAAAAGTAGCGAAGGGTCAGATGCTTCGGCAGTCGTTTTCGATGCCGTTGCTTCTTGTAAGGCAAAGAAGACCGACGTCTTAATAATAGACACCGCAGGAAGACTTCACGTTAAAGCCAATTTGATGGAAGAACTTAAAAAAATCGATAGAACGGTAAATAGAGAATATCCCGACGCTAACTATTATAAACTTATAGTTTTAGACGCTACTACCGGTCAAAATGCCGAAAGTCAGGTAAAGACTTTTAACGAGGCGGTTGGAATTGACGGTATCGTTTTAACAAAACTCGACGGTACTGCAAAGGGCGGATTTATAATTTCACTTTCTTACGAACTCGAAGTTCCCGTAATATACGTGGGAACGGGCGAAAAAATAGACGATATCGAAGACTTCAACGCAAAAGAATTTATAGACGCTATTTTTTAAGAAAATATTAAAATTGCTTGACAAGGTAAAATCAACCGTATATAATAAGTGTAAAGAAAAAAAACTTTACACTTATTTTTTATTATGGAAGACAGTTTTAATTATATAGAACTATTTGAAACGTATAAGGGGTTACTTACCGATAAGCAAAGGGAAATATTTTCGATGCACCTTCTTTTGGACTTGTCGCTTTCGGAGATTTCGGAAGAGAAAGGTATAACCCGTCAAAACGTTTCGGACACGATAAAGAACGTAAAGGGAAAACTTTCGGAGTACGAAAGTACGTTAAAGATAAAGTATAAAAACGATAGAATATTAGAAGCGGTATCTAAAATACCGAACGAAGAAATAAGAGAACAAATAAAAGATATAATAGGTAAATAATGGCGTTATTTCAAGGGTTATCCGAAAAACTTAATCATATATTTTCCAAACTGACGAAAAGGGGAAAACTTACCGAACTCGAAATAAAAACGGCGATGAGAGAAGTGCGTATTGCCTTGTTAGAGGCGGACGTAAATATTTCGGTCGTTAAAGATTTCGTGAATAAAGTTTCTGCCCGTGCGGTAGGAGAAGACATATTAAAGAGTTTAACTCCTACCCAACAAGTAATAAAGATAGTAAACGACGAACTTATTGATTTAATGGGTTCGGCAAACTCCAAGTTAAACGTTTCTTCTAATCCGCCGACGGTTATAATGATGTCGGGGCTTCAAGGTGCAGGTAAGACTACCCTTGTAGGGAAACTCGGTGCATACTTAAAAAAGCAAGGTAAAAAGCCACTACTCGTCGCTTGCGACGTGTATAGACCGGCCGCTATCAATCAACTTAAAATAACGGGGCAAAAAGCGGGGTGCGACGTGTTTGAAATGGGGCAAATTAACCCCGTAAAAATAGCCAAAGAAGGTGTAAAGCACGCTAAGTCTTTGGGATACGATACCGTTTTAATCGATACTGCGGGAAGACTTCAAATAGACGAAGAATTGATGCAGGAATTAGAAAATATTAAAAAGGAAGTAAATCCTTCCGAAATTCTTTTGGTCGTGGACGCAATGACAGGTCAAGTAGCGGTAGAAGTTGCCGATACTTTTAATAAGAGATTAGAAGTAACGGGGTTAGTTCTCACTAAACTTGACGGCGATACGAGGGGCGGTGCAACGCTTTCAATGAAAGCGGTTACGGGTAAACCTATAAAGTTCTGTTCTACGGGAGAGAAGTTGGGAGATTTAGAACCTTTCTATCCCGACCGTATGGCGAATAGAATTTTGGGTATGGGCGACGTTTTGACTTTAATAGAAAAAGCCCAAGAAGCCGTTACCGAAGAAGACGCAAAAAAAATGGAAAAAAAGTTCAGAGAAAATTCTTTTACTCTAAACGACTATTTAGAACAGTTTGAAACTATGAACAAGATGGGCGGAATAAAAGATATAATTTCTATGATGCCGGGAATGGGAAGTAAGTTCAAAGTAAGAGAAGAGGATATAGACGAAAAGAAGATAGTTTCAATGCGAGCGGTAATACAATCTATGACTATGAAAGAGCGTGAAAATCCTTCTATAATAAACTCTTCGAGAAAGTTAAGAATAGCAAAAGGTAGCGGAACTTCGGTGCAAGAAGTGAACAGAGTGTTAAAGCAATTCGAACAAGCGAAACTTATGATGAAACAAATGAAGAACAATAAAATGTTCAGATTTTAATAAATAAAATTTAAGCCGAAAGGCAAAAAGGAGTAAACAAAAATGGCAGTAAAAATGAGATTAACCCGTAAGGGCGACAAGAAGAATCCTATCTATCGTATAGTAGTAATGGATAGCAGAACGGCAAGAGACGGAGCGTATATCGATAACGTTGGACATTATAATCCTACTTCTAACCCCGTTGAGATAGTAATCGATGCTGAAAAAGCAAAAGATTGGATAAAGAAAGGTGTTCAACCTACTAACACGGTTAAGAATCTTTTGGTAAACCAAGGCATTTTACCGAAGCCCACCAAACTTTCTCCGTCTAAGACCAAGAATAAAAAGAAAAAGGAAGGCTAATAGGTAACTACGATGATTGAATTTATAAAATTCGTAGTCGGCACTTTTGCGGAACATCCGGATAAAGTAGAGTACGATATCGTGGAAGAGGGTAACGTTTGCAACGTTACCGTTACGTTAGACGAAAGCGATATGGGTAAAGTTATCGGAAGACAAGGAAAGTTAGCCAAAGCCCTTCGCACGATAGTTAAGGCGGGTAGCCAAAAAGAAAATAAAAAATACAATATCGAAATAAAGGAAAGGGCGTAAGCCTTTTACTTATGCAGGACACCTTTAATATAGGTTTAGTCGTTAAGCCTCAAGGGGTAAGGGGAGAAGTTAAAGTTCAGCCCTTAACCGACGACGTGAACCGATTTAAAAAATTAAAAGAAGTTCTGATAGACCAAAAAGTTTTCGGCGTTACCGGTGTGAAAATCTCCTGCGACGCCGTAATACTTTCTTTGGACGGTATAACGGATAGAAATGTTGCGGAATTGTTCCGTGGCAAATTTTTGCGTGTAAAAAGAGAAGACGCAGTAAAGTTAAAGGAAAATTCTTTTTTTATAGAAGACCTTGTAGGTTGTAAAGTTTACGCTTTTGAAAGTTTAATAGGCGAACTTGTTGAGATTACAAAGGCGAAGACAGATATTTTTACGGTTAAGACGAAAAGCGGTAAAATTATGAGATTTCCTTTTTTAAAAACTTTGATAGTAAATATTTCTGTAGAAGACGGAAAGATAGTTTTAGATGCCGATAGGTTAAAGGAAGTGTCTTGTTATGAAGATTGATATATTAACTCTTTTCCCCGAAATGTTTTCTCCGTTAAAGGAGAGTATAATCGGTAGGGCGTTGAATTCGGGCAAACTTGAATTGAACGTGGTAGATATAAGAGAATATACACTCGATAAGCATAAAAAATGCGACGATACGCCTTTCGGCGGTGGGGCGGGTATGGTAATGATGGCTCAGCCTATCGCTTCTTGTATAGAGGCGGTTGACCCCGAACATAAAGCGAGAAGAATTTATCTTTCGCCAAAGGGTAAAACTTTTTCGCAAAGCACGGTTTTAGAGTATTCAAAAGAAGAGAGATTGCTTCTTCTTTGCGGACATTACGAAGGCGTAGACCAAAGGGTTTTGGATATTTATATAGACGAAGAATTGTCTATCGGCGACTTTGTTTTAACGGGCGGAGAAATACCTGCTATGGCGGTGGTAGACGCAGTTTCAAGATACGTTGAAGGGGTTATAAACAGAGAGTCCTTAAAAGACGAAAGTTTTACTAATAACCTTTTAGAATATCCGCAATATACCAAACCTCAGGAATTTAAAGGACTTAAAGTTCCCGACGTTTTGATAAGCGGTAATCACGGTGAAGTCGATAAGTGGAGATTAGAAGAGTCTTTAAAGATAACTGAAAAACTTCGTCCCGACCTTTTGGAGAAAAAGTAATATGCAACATTTACAATGGTTTCCGGGGCATATGACTTCGGCAATTAGAATGATGGAAGAAAACCTAAAACTCGTAGACGGAGTTTTGGTCGTTTTGGACTCCCGTGCCCCAAGAGCCTCTTTAAATGAAAATTTAGACAATCTTTTTTTGAATAAAAAGGTGCTTTACGTCTTGAATAAAAGCGACTTAATCGAAAAGTCGGATACGAATAGGATAATTTCCGAATTTGTAAAGGAAGGTAAAGAAGTAGTTGCGGTATCCGCTATGGATAAAAGGGCGGTAGACCTTTTGTACGATAAAATTTTTTACCTTTTGAAAGATAAGGTGGAAAGAAATAAACTTAAAGGAATATTTATTCCGTTAAGAATAATGGTGGCGGGCGTTCCTAATACGGGTAAGTCTACCATTATAAACGCTTTGGTGGGCGGAAAGAAGGCAATTACCGGAAATAAAGCGGGCGTAACTAAGGGAAAACAATGGATAAGAATAAAAGATTTGGAACTTTTAGATACTCCGGGAACTATGCCACCTTCTTTTAAGGACCAAGTCAAGGCTATGTATTTAGCCTTTGTAGGCAGTATGAACGACGTAAATTTAGACCTTGAAGATTTAGCGTTTGAATTTATAAAAATACTTGCCGAAAAATATCCCGAAAAACTTAAAACCAAGTATGACGTAAAGGACGTTACGGCGTCTACTATTGAAGTAATGGAAGAGATTTGCGAGCGTAGGGGATTTATAAAAAAAGGAAAAGAATACGATTACGAAAGATGTGCCGTCGCCGTAATAGACGATTTCAGAAAGGGCAGAATAGGTAAAATCTGTTTCGAATAATGGATAAATTAGAATACGAAAGAAAACTCCTTGAAAAAGGATATAAATATATAGCGGGTGTCGACGAAGTGGGAAGAGGTCCGTTAGCGGGTCCTGTCGTTTGTGCTTCGGTTATAATGCCGTTAAACGATTTAATAGACGGTATTGACGACAGTAAAAAACTTTCCGAAAAGAAGAGAGAAAAACTCGCTTTAATGATAAAAGAAAAAGCGATAGCCTACAATATTTTTGAGATTTCGCCTGAAGAGATAGACGAAATAAATATCTTGGAAGCGGTAAAAAAATGTATGACTAACGCTGTTTTGGGACTAAAAATCAAGCCCGACGCCGTACTTATAGACGGTTTAGATACAAGGCTTAATTTAGAGAACGCAAACTACGTAATAAAGGGCGACGCTTTGAGTTATACTATAGGTTGTGCTTCTATAATAGCGAAAGTGTATAGAGATAACCTTATGAAAAAGTTAGCCTTAACTTATCCCGAATACGGTTTTGAAAAGCATAAGGGGTACGGAACGGCTTATCATATACAAAAAATCAAGGAGATAGGACCTTGCAAATTGCACAGAAAAACTTTTATAAAAAATTTCTGGGAAATTTAGGAGAGAAGAAAGCGGTAGCCTTTTTGAAGGATAAGGGATATAAAATATTAAAAACCAACTATAAAACGCACGTCGGAGAGATAGACGTAATAGCGGAATACGACGGGGTTTTGGTTTTTGTAGAAGTTAAGACGAGAAGTTCTAATAATTTCGGAACTCCCGCAGAAGCGGTAGACTTAAAAAAACAACAAAAATACGTAAAAGTGGCTTCGGAATATTTAATGAGAGAGAAAAAAGATAATTATCCTTGTAGGTTTGACGTTATAGAAATAGAAAATAATGAAATAAATCACATAGTAGACGCATTTTGTTGTTAAAATCGCTTGCTAAAAGTAAAAATTTGTGATAATATATAATACGCTTTGGACGTTCCTCTTGCGAAAAAATAAAATAAATGTGGCAATGAACGTTTTATAAATTTGGAGGTAAAGCAAAATGAGTAAAATAATAGACTCTATCAATCAAGAAAACAAAAAAGAGAACGTTCCTGAATTTTCAGTAGGCGATACCGTTAAAGTAATGGTAAAAGTCATTGAAGGCGACAAGGAAAGATTACAAGCTTTCGAAGGCGTAGTTATCGCAAGAAAGCACGGTGGAATTTCCGAAACCTTTACCGTAAGAAGACTCTCTTACGGCGTAGGCGTAGAAAAGACTTTCCCTATTCACTCACCCAAGGTTGTAGATATTCAAGTAACACGTAAGGGAAGTGTAAGAAGGGCTAAACTTTACTACCTAAGAGAACGTACCGGTAAGGCTGCAAAGGTTAAGGAAACCAACAACTGACAAAATAAGTAATGAAAGAACTTTTTCCGAAAGGATAAAGTTCTTTTTTTATGTCAAAAAGTTTACATTTTAATTAAAATATTATATAATTGTTTAGAATAGATTATTGTAGGTAAATATTGCGATATTTTCTATAAAGGTGTGTAATTTATGATAGCGAAGATTCAAAGTTTTACTTTAAGCGGGCTAGAGGGGATTCCCGTGAGCGTGGAAGTAGACGTAAACAACGGACTTCCCGCTTTTGACGTCGTGGGACTCGGCGATACCGCAGTAAAAGAATCTAAGGATAGGGTGCGTTCCGCAATAAAAAATAGTGGTAAAAGTGTGCCTAGTAAAAAGATTGTTTGTAATCTCGCACCTGCTGACGTAAAGAAAGAAGGTTCGGTATTCGATTTGGCACTTGCTATCGGCGTGTTAAAGGCTTCGGCGGAATTTATGGGGGATACCGATAAAACAGTATTTTTAGGCGAACTTTCGTTAGACGGAAGTTTAAGAAAGGTGAACGGAATTTTACCCATACTTATTTCCGCTAAATCTTTGGGATACGTTAAGTTTATTATACCAAAAGAAAATGAAGAGGAAGCATCTTTCGTTCCTAACGTAGAAGTGTACGCAATGGATAGCCTTCTTGATACTTTGAATTTTTTATCGGGTATAAAGAGCGTTGAAAAAGTAAAAACCAAAGATTATTCTTTGAATAATATAAATTCTTCTTACGACGTGGATTTAAGTTTAGTTAAAGGACAAGTAGTTGCAAAAAGGGCGTTGGAAGTTGCGGTGTCCGGCGGACACAACATATTGTTCGTAGGGGCTCCCGGAACGGGCAAAACTATGCTTGCTAAATGTATTCCGACTATTATGCCCGATATGACTTTTAAAGAGGCTTTGGAAACAACCGAAATACACTCGGTTGCAGGAACTTTAAAAGAGGGCGGAATAATGACTAATAGACCGTTTAGAACTCCGCATCATACCGCTTCTACCGTTTCTTTGACGGGTGGCGGAAATACGTTAAAGCCGGGAGAAATAAGTTTAGCACATAACGGAGTTTTGTTTTTGGACGAGATGCCCGAGTATTCTAGGTCTACGTTAGAGGCACTTCGCCAACCGCTAGAAGACGGGGTTATTACCGTGTCGAGAGCGGTGGGGAGCGTAACGTATCCCGCAAACTTTATGCTTTGCGGTAGTATGAACCCTTGCCCTTGCGGAAACTACGGGTCTTCGGAAAAAGTTTGTACTTGTACGCCTTCTCAAATAGCAAAGTATAAGGCTAAAATTTCAGGGCCGTTATTAGACAGAATAGATATACAAATTCAGGTTGACGAAGTGAAATATCAAGAACTTATAGAAGATAGCGTTCAAGAAACTTCTAAGACCGTAAGAGAAAGAGTAAACCGTACAAGGTTGATACAGGAAAACAGATTTAAAAACGATAACATATCTACTAATAGCGATATGGGAGAAAGGCAGATAAAAAAGTATTGTAAACTTTCAAAAGAGTGTGAAGAAGTGTTGAAAAACGCTTACGAAAGTTTGGGACTTTCTCCGAGAGCGAGAAGTAGAATTATAAAGGTAAGCAGAACTATCGCAGATATGGAACTTTACGACGATATTCGCCCCGAACACGTTTTGGAAGCGATAAGTTACAGACACGGTTGATTATGGATTATACCAAAGAAGAATTATGTCTTATATGGTTAGACAGTTTTTTGGGGTTAGAGTATAAGCATAAATTAAAAATATATCAAAAGATAAAGGATAAAGCAAATATACAATCTCTTTTAAAAGATTGTAGAGATTATATAATTTCCGAAATAGGCGAAAATTCTTATAATACCCTTGTTTCTTCTTCTAACGAAGTTTATTTTAACTTTGTTTTGGAAGGATTAAAGAGTAAAGATATAATAGCGGTAACGATAGCGTCTTTATCGTATCCCGAGAAGTTAAAGCAAACGGAGATTCCGCCTTTGGTCTTGTACGCTAAGGGGAACGTTAAACTCTTAGATGAAGAATCGTTCGGGATAGTTGGGAGTAGAAAGAGTCTTCCTCTTTCGATAAGTATAGCAGAAGATTATACGGAAAAGATATCGGGTTCGGGGTTTATTCCCGTAACGGGTATAGCGGAAGGTATAGACACTGCGGTTATACGTTCGGCACTTAAAAAAGACGGTAAGGTGATATCGGTAGTTGCGGGTGGATTTAATAATATTTATCCGTCTTGTAACGTAGGGTTAGCGGATAAGATAATAGAGAAAGGATTGCTTATATCGGAAAATCCGCCCGAAGTTGTTCCGAAGCGTTATTACTTTCCCGTTAGAAACAGAATAATTGCGGGTCTATCTAAAGGAGTTTTGGTAGTAAGTGCGGGAAAAAGAAGCGGAGCGATATATACGGCGGAATACACCGAAGAATACGGAAGAGATTTGTTTGCCGTGCCTTATAGTGTGGGAGTAGCGTACGGAGAAGGTTGTAACGACCTTATTAAGCGTGGTGCGATGTTGACGGATACTCCCGAAGATATATTAGAGTTTTACGGAAAGAAAGTAAAAAAAGACGATATTCAGTATTCTGAAGAAGAAATAGCGATAATAAAAGCGTTAAAGAGTGGAGCGGTTCACATAGAAGAGATTTGTAAATTTACGGGAAAGAAGTTTTTTGAAATAGTAGCACCGTTATCGATGTTAGAGATAAAGGGTGTTGCGGTAAAAAACGGAGTAAATATGTACGGACTTATAAAAATACCGGAGGAATAAATGCAGTTAATAATAGTTGAATCTCCGCATAAGGCGAAGACCATAGAAAAATTTTTGAAAGGCAATTATAAGGTAGAAGCGTCTAAGGGTCATATAAGAGATTTGCCCGTGAATAGAATGGGCGTTAAATTAGACGGAAATTTTGAGCCTTATTACGAAATTCCCGTAGAGAAGAAAGCGGATATAAAAAGGCTTAAAGAGAGTGCCGAAAAAGCGGAAACCGTATTTCTTGCAACCGACCCTGATAGAGAAGGAGAGGCGATTTCTTGGCACCTTTTGGAAGTTTTGGGGCTTGATAAAAAACTTAAAAACAGAATAGAGTTTAACGAAATATCCGAAACCGCCGTTAAAAAGGCTTTGGAAAACCCAAGGCAAGTAGATATGAATTTAGTAGACGCACAGCAGGCTAGAAGAGTTTTGGATAGAATTGTGGGTTACAGTATATCTCCCGCTGCATCGTCTAGGCTTAACGAAAACTTGTCCGCAGGTAGAGTTCAATCGGTTGCCTTAAAAATGGTGGTCGATAGAGAACGTGAAATAAAGGCTTTTATTCCGCAGGAATACTGGAACTTAAAAGCGGAAGTAAATCCCGAAAACAAGAGTACCTTTAAGGTTTTGCTTGTAGAAAAGGGCGGAAAAAAGTATAAACCTTCTTGTGAAAAAGAGGCTGTTTCGGTCGAGAACGAACTTAAAACTTTGCCGTTTAAGGTAAAATCGTTAAAGAAAGCGACCGTAAAATCTCACGCCCCCGCACCGTATATTACCAGTACTTTGCAACAGGACGGTTCTATAAGACTTAATATTACCGCACCCCAAGTTATGCAGATTGCTCAAAGACTTTACGAAGGCGTTGAAACTCCTAACGGGAATATCGCACTCATTACTTATATGAGAACGGACTCCGTTAGAATTTCTAACGAGGCTCAACAGGACGCTCTTAAATTTATAGAACAAAATTACGGAAAAGATTACGTTCCCGAAAAGCCTAATTTTTACCGTTCCAAAAAGGACGCACAGGACGCTCACGAAGCAATTCGTCCTATAAGCTTAAAAAGAACTCCGGACAGTTTGAAAGACGTTTTAGATAAAAATCAGTATAGACTTTATAAACTTATATTCGATAGGTTTGTTGCGTCTCAAATGGCGGAAGCAAGTTACGATAGCGTATCTTTAGACGTTTCGGCGGGAGATTACACTTTGAAAACCAGTGGTAAGACTTTGAAGTTTAAGGGGTATTTATCCGCTTACGACGATTCTAAAAAGGAAGAGGACGAAGAGAGTGGAAACGCAATTCTTCCCGATATGGCAGAGGGTGAAAGTTTAATTTTAAGAGAAATTCTAAAAGAACAAAAATTCACTAAGCCACCTACGAGATATACCGAAGCGACTTTAATAAAGAATATGGAAGATAAGGGGATAGGCAGACCTTCTACTTATGCGACTATTATGGGAAAACTTACCGATAAAAAGCGTGAGTATTTAAGTAAGGATAAAAAATATTTAGTGCCTAACGATATAAGTTTCGGACTTATAGATTTTTTGGTAAAATATTTCCCCGATATTATGGACGTAGGTTTTACCGCTAAAATGGAAGACAGTTTAGACGATATCGGCGAAGGCGGAAAAGACTGGCATAAACTTATAGCGGATTTTTACGCACCTTTTGAAAAGCAGTTGGAAGAATCTAGAATAACCGACGTTTTGTGTGACAAGTGCGGTGCGAGAATGATAATAAAGAGCGGTAAGTATGGAAATTATTACGCTTGTTCTAATTATCCAAACTGTAAGAATATAAAGCCTGTAAGCGAGAAAACGGCTATTCCTACCGATAAGATTTGTGAAAAATGCGGTTCGGTAATGGTAGAGCGTGAAGGAAAGTTTGGAAAATTTTTGGCTTGCTCTAATTATCCGAAATGTAAGAATACTATAAATTTAACAGAAAGCGTAGGCGTGTGTCCCGAATGTGGAAAACCCACTAAAAAGATGATGTCTAAAAAAGGAAAGGTGTTTTACGGGTGTTCCGGGTATCCTAACTGTAAATTTATGAGTTGGGATATACCTACGGGTAAAAAATGTCCCGAATGCGGAGCGTATTTAATTGAAGTAAACAAAAAGGTTAAATGTTCCAATAAGGGTTGTAAGTACGTTGAAAATGCAAACAGTTAACGTTGTAGGTGCAGGGCTTGCCGGTGTAGAATCCGCTTTATATTTAGCGAATAAAGGTGTAAGAGTAAAATTGTTCGATATAAAACCCAATAAGTTTACTCCCGCACATAAGTCCGAAAAATTCGGCGAACTCGTGTGTTCGAATTCTTTAAAAAGTAACGACGTTTACGGAAACGCCGCAGGGCTTTTAAAGGAAGAAATGAGGATTTTAAACTCTCTCGTTATCGAAGCGGGGGATAGAACCAAAGTTCCTGCGGGTAACGCACTTGCCGTTAATAGAGAAGAATTTTCCGAATACATAACCGAAAAAATAAAGAGCAATAAAAACATAGAAATAATATCCGAAGAAGTTTCGGACGTAGATTTCGACCAATATACTATAATCGCAACGGGACCTTTAACTACTGATAAACTTTCTTTAAGGTTAAAAGATATCGTTGGCGGAGGGCTTTATTTTTTCGATGCGTCAGCCCCCATAATATCTAAGGACAGTATAGATATGGAAAACGCCTTTATCGGCGACAGATACGGGAAAGGTAACGGCGACCATATAAATTGTCCTATGAATAAGGAAGAGTACGTTGCTTTTTACAACGAACTTATAAACGCAAAAAGGGCGGAACTTCACGATTTTGAAGACTCTTCGGTGTTTGAAGGTTGTATGCCTGTTGAGATTATGGCAAAGCGTGGAATAGATACCCTTCGTTATGGACCGTTAAAGCCCGTGGGACTTACCGACCCCAAAACCGGACACTGGGCTTACGCTTGCTTGCAGTTAAGAAGAGAAGACGAAGAGGGCAGTATGTATAATCTCGTGGGATTTCAGACGAATCTTTTATTCCCCGAGCAGAAGAGAGTTTTTTCTATGATTCCCGCACTTAAAAACGCCGAATTTTTAAGATACGGAGTGATGCATAAAAACACCTTTATCAATTCGCCCAAAGTTTTATCTTGCGATTATTCTTTGAAAGAACATCCGAAGACTTTTTTTGCAGGGCAAATAACCGGTGTTGAAGGATATGTTGAGAGTGCCGCTTCCGGAATACTTTCTGCGATATATTGCGAAAGGAAATTAAGCGGGAAAAGTGCCGTAACGCTTTCGGATAAAACGGTACTTGGTGCATTGACTAAGTATATAACGACGGAAAATAAAGACTTCGAGCCTATGAATGCGAATTTCGGAATACTTCCGAGTTTAGACTGTTTTATAAAGGACAAAAAAGAACGTAAGCGTTTAATGGCGGAGAGAAGTTTAGAAAATATTAAAAGTTTTGTTAAGGAGATTGAATTATGAACGAATTTATGGGGACGACGATATGTGCCGTAAAAAAGGACGGGAAAACGGCTATTGCGGGCGACGGACAAGTAACTATGTCGCAATCGGTTATTTTTAAGAATAACGCAGTTAAAGTAAGAAGAATATATAACGGAAAAGTAATATTCGGATTTGCGGGGTCGGTTTCGGACGCATTTACGCTATCCGAAAGGTTTGAAGAGATGTTAAATAAATATTCGGGAAATCTTATGAGAAGTGCTGTGGAACTTGCAGAACTTTGGCGTTCCGATAAGGTTAGAAAGTTAGAAGCGATGATGATAACTGCCGATAAAGATACTCTTTTGATAGTTTCGGGAACGGGCGAAGTTATAGAACCGGACGACGGAGTATGTGCAATAGGTTCAGGCGGAAATTATGCACTTGCGGCGGCGAGAGCACTTTCTCAAGAAACCGATTATTCTGCGGAAGAGATTGCTAAAAAATCGTTGAAGATTGCAAGTGAAATATGTGTATTCACCAATCAAAACATAACTTGCGAAGTATTATAAGGAGGGGAGATTATGGATTTAAGTCCTAAAGAGATAGTTGAAGAATTAAATAAATATATAATAGGTCAAGAAGAAGCGAAAAAAGCGGTTGCGATAGCACTTCGTAACCGTTATAGAAGGAATAGACTTTTAGATATTGAGAGAGAAGAAATTACTCCGAAAAATATAATTATGAAAGGTCCTACGGGCGTAGGTAAAACGGAGATAGCGAGAAGACTTGCAAAGCTAGTAGGGGCACCTTTTATCAAAATAGAAGCGACTAAATATACCGAAGTAGGATACGTCGGAAGAGACGTAGAATCTATGGTAAGAGATTTGGTAGAATGTGCGGTAAGGCTTGTAAAAGAAGAGAGATTTAAAAAGGTTACCGAGAAAGCGGGTAGTGCGGTAGATAATAAACTCGTTAAAATCGTAGCCGAAGTAAGGAAAATGGATAAAGGCGAAACGCCCGACGTAATTTTCGAACAAAACATTTTGGAAGGGTTAAGGAAAGGATATTACGATAACGAAATTATAGAGATAGATATAGCCGATAATCCTAAGCCTATGGAATTAGTTCCGGGTGGCGGGCAGATAAGTATAGGCAGTATTTTCGGGGATATGCTTCCTAAAAAGAGAAAGAAGAGAAAACTTACGGTAAAAGAGGCGAGAAAAATTCTTTTAGAAGAAGAGGCGGAAAAACTTATAGATAGCGATTCCGTAGGCGAAGAAGCGATAAGAAGAGCCGAACAAGAAGGTATAATCTTTATAGAAGAAATTGATAAGATTGCCGCAAAAGGTACTAATTCAGGCGGACAAGACGTTTCAAGAGAGGGTGTACAAAGAGATATACTTCCGATAGTCGAAGGTTCTACCGTTATGACCAAGTACGGTGCAATAAAAACCGATTATATTTTGTTTATTGCGGCAGGTGCTTTCCACGTTTCAAAGGTAAGCGACTTAATTCCCGAACTTCAAGGAAGATTTCCTATTTTAGTTGAACTTCAAAGTTTAACGAAAAAAGATTTTATAGAGATTTTAACTACTCCGAAAAATGCCATAACTATGCAGTATGCAACCCTTTTGAAAGTGGACGGCGTAGAATTGAAGTTTACCGACGAAGCGATAGAAGAAATTGCGGAGATTTCTGAAGAAATGAACGCCACAAGTGAAGATATAGGTGCTAGAAGACTTCATACCGTTATGGAAAATCTTTTGGAAGACGTTTCTTTTGAGGCGGACGGACAAGCAAAGCAAGTAGTTATAGATAAAAAATTCGTTTCCGATAAACTCGGAAAGGAAATGAAGAGTAGAGAATTAAAGAAATATATTTTATAAAGGATAAGATATGATAAATATTCCAAAGGGTACTAAAGACGTATTGCCACAAGATTCTTATAAGTGGCAATATATAGAGAAAGCGGCGAGAGATACTGCTAAACTTTTTAACGCAAAAGAAATAAGAACTCCGACTTTCGAACATACCGAAGTTTTTTTAAGAGGCGTGGGCGAAACTACCGACATCGTTAATAAAGAGATGTATACCTTCATAGATAAGGGCGATAGGAGTATTACCTTAAAGCCGGAAGGAACGGCAGGCGTTGCCAGAGCGTTTGTGGAAAACGGTATGAATTCTTACGCTATGCCGGTAAAACTTTATTATTTAACACCGTGTTTTAGGTATGAAAGACCACAAGCGGGAAGACTTCGTGAATTCCATCAATTCGGCGTTGAAACTTTGGGGGCTGTAACTCCCGATATAGATGCTGAAACAATTCTTTTTGCTAAAACTTTTTTAGAAAAAGTCGGGATAAAGAATTTGACTTTATATATAAACAGTATCGGGTGCAAGACTTGTAGAAAAGAGTATGAAAAAGCACTTAAAGAATATCTTTATAAAAATTACGACGGGCTTTGTGAACTTTGCAGAATAAGACTTGAAAAGAATCCGTTGAGAATTTTAGATTGCAAAAACGAAGATTGTAAAAAGATAACTGAAAATGCACCGAAAATTTTAGATTATCTTTGTGATGATTGTAAGATTCACTTTGAAAAGGTGAAAAAACTTTTAACTGTTTCGGGTGTGGAATATAAAATAAATCCCGAGATAGTAAGGGGCTTAGATTATTATACGAGAACGGTATTTGAGTTTGTTTCGGGAGAAATCGGAGCCCAAAGTACCGTTTGCGGTGGCGGAAGGTACGACGGACTTATAAAGGAGTTGGGCGGAAGCGAAGTTTCCGGAATAGGTTTTGCTGTCGGTATAGAAAGGCTTTTACTTCTTGCGGAAAATTCGGGAGTTAAGATTCCCGAAGACGATAAGGTCAAAATATATTTTGCACCTATGGGAGAAGAAGAGAGATTAAAGGCTTTTGAACTCGCCGTGGATTTAAAAAAACACGGTATCAACGCCGAAACCGACGTTATGGATAGGGGTATAAAACCTCAGTTTAAGTATGCCGATAAGATAGGTGCGAAGTTCGTTGCCGTAATCGGTGAAGATGAACTTTCGAAAGGTCAAGTTAAGATAAAAAATATGTTAAACGGAGAAGAAAATTTCGTTCCGTTCGATAAAATTTTACAATATATATCAAAATAAAACGGAAAAATACAGGAGATAAAAAAATGATAAAATTAGACACGTTGAAAATGAAAGACCCCGAACTTTATACAGGAATAGCGAAAGAACTTGAACGCCAGAGAAATAATATAGAACTTATTGCGAGTGAAAATTTCGTTTCGGAAAGCGTTCTTTTGTCTGCAGGAAGTATTCTTACCAATAAATATGCGGAAGGTTATCCCGCACATAGATATTACGGCGGTTGCGAATTCGTGGACGTTGTTGAAAATCTTGCAATAGAGAGAGCAAAGAAATTATTTAATGCGGAACACGCAAACGTCCAACCTCACAGCGGGGCGAACGCAAACTTTGCGGTGTATTTTGCCGTTTTAAATCCCGGAGATACCATTATGGGTATGAGTTTGGCACACGGCGGACACTTGACGCACGGAAGTCCCGTTGCCGTTTCGGGTAAATATTTTAACGCAGTAAGTTACGGTGTCGGAGAAGACGGTTACATAGATTATGACCAAATGGAAAAAACTGCTTTGGAAGTTAAACCTAAAATTATAGTATCAGGTGCTTCTGCATATCCGAGAATAATAGATTTTAAGAGAATAAGAGAGATTTGCGATAAAGTCGGTGCTTATATGATGGTAGATATTGCTCATATTGCAGGACTTGTTGCTACTGGGTTACACCCGAGTCCCGTTCCTTATGCCGATTTCGTTACCACAACCACCCATAAGACGTTAAGAGGACCTAGGGGCGGTATGATTTTGTGCAAAGAAAAGTATGCTAAAATTATAGATAAAGCAATATTCCCGGGGACTCAGGGCGGACCTTTAATGCACATAATCGCAGGTAAAGCGGCAGCGTTTGGCGAAGCGTTGAAACCTGAATTTAAAACCTATCAACAGCAAATATTAAAAAATTCAAAGGCTATGGCAGATACGTTCACTTCGCTAAAAGTAAAACTCGTTTCGGGTGGAACGGATAACCATTTAATGCTTTTGGATTTATCCGATAAGGATATAACCGGTAAAGAACTTGAAACTATGTTAGATGAGGTTCATATTACGGTAAATAAAAATGCTATTCCTTTCGATAAGCAAAAGCCTACGATTACGAGCGGTGTAAGAATAGGAACGCCAAGTATTACGACTAGGGGCTTTAAGGAAGAAGACTGTAAGTTGGTCGCTCGCCTTATAACCGAGATAATAAATAAAAAAGAACAAGCGTTTGAAGAAGTAAGTAGAGAAGTAAAAGCACTTACCGAAAAGTATCCTTTATATGAAGGAGTTATAGATTGATGGAATATAAGTCGCAATTAAATTTAATAGAAACGGAAATTGCCATAAAGTTTATTAAGGACAATTTTGAAAAAGATTTGGCAAAAGCGTTATCTTTAACGAGAGTTTCCGCCCCGTTATTCGTTTTTCCCGAAACGGGATTAAACGATAACTTAAACGGTTATGAAAGAGCGGTAAAATTCGACGTTTTGGACTTGCAAAAAGACGTGGAAATAGTGCAATCTCTTGCTAAGTGGAAGAGAAACGCCTTGTATAGATACGGCTTTGAAACGGGAACGGGGTTATACACCGATATGAACGCTATAAGAAGAGACGAAAAGTTAGACGCTATTCACTCCGTTTACGTTGACCAATGGGACTGGGAAAAAATAATAACAAAGCAAGACAGGAAACTTTCGTACTTAAAAAAGACGGTAAAAAGCATATATAAAGTCGTGCTTAAAGTTTCTGAAAAAGTAAGTAAAAAATATCCCGTATTAAAGTATAATCTTCCTAAAAATATCACCTTTGTTTCTACTAACGAACTCGAAAAAGAATATAAGGATTTGTCGAGAAAAGAAAGGGAAAACGCCGTTGCTGAAAAATACGGTGCGGTTTTTCTATATAAAATAGGTTGGGATTTAAAGGATAAAATGCCTCACGACGGAAGGGCGGCGGATTACGACGACTGGAAACTTAACGGGGATATACTTTTATGGTACGATAAATTAAATTGTGCCATTGAAATATCTTCTATGGGAATAAGAGTAGACGCAGAGAGTTTGAAAAAACAGTTAAAGAAGAAAAAAGAACTTTTTAAATTAGATAATCCGTATTGTAAGGACATAATAGAAAATAAGTTACCGCTTACTATCGGTGGCGGAATAGGTCAGTCAAGGCTTTGTATGTTCTTTTTAAATAAAGCACATATAGGGGAAGTTCAAGCGTCGGTTTGGTCAACTCAGTGTATAGAAGAAAGCGACAAAAAAGGAATACATCTTTTATAAAATGATTTTTGAAAGGAGTTCGCTTTTAATCGGCGAAGAAAATCTTAAAACGTTAAAAAATTCTCACGTTGCCGTTTTCGGCGTAGGAGGGGTGGGTGGCTTTACCGTAGAAGCCCTTTGCCGTTCGGGAATAGGTAATATTACTATTTTCGATGCAGACGTTGTGGAAGAGAGTAACGTAAACCGCCAAATTATTGCTGTAAAAGAAAACTTTGGAAAGGACAAGGTTACGGCTTTTAAAAAGAGGTTAAAAAGTATAAACCCCGATATAAACGTGAAGATAGAAAAGGTTTTTTATCTTCCTGAAAACGCCGATAACTACGATTTTAAAGAGTTTGACTATGTAGTGGACGCAGTAGATACGGTATCCGCAAAACTAGAAATAATAAGAAGGGCAAAAAGTTTTAATATCCCCGTAATTTCGTGTATGGGGACGGCGGGTAAAACCGATATAACTTCATTAAAAGTTTCGGATATAGAAAAAACTTCGGTATGCCCCTTAGCAAAGGTTATGAGAAGGGAGCTTAAAACTCTAAACATAAAAGACGTTAAAGTTATATACAGCGAAGAAAAACCCGTTTCAAGAAAGGGGGATAAGTCGGTAGGACAACCTTCTTTGATTTTCGTGCCGAGCGTTGCCGGTATTATGATGGCAAGAGAAGTCGTTATGGACTTAATAAAGGAGAATAAATGAAATTTTTAATTGCTTCCGATATACACGGTTCGGCGTATTATACCGAAAAAATTTTAGATAGATTAAGAGAAGAAAACGCCGATAAGTTGGTTCTTTTGGGCGACATATATAATCACGGACCGAGAAATCCTTTTCCGAAAGATTATGCACCTATAAAAGTAAGTGAATTATTAAACGGAATTAAAGACAGACTAATCGTTATAAAAGGTAATTGCGACAGTGAAGTGGATACTTTAATTTCCGAGTTTGATTTTGTGGATAATGCCGTTATTTGTAGCGGAGATAAAACTGTTTTTCTAACTCACGGACACGTTTATAATAAAGATAATTTGCCTAAAACTAAGTTCGACGCTATAATTTACGGGCATTTTCATACAGGATTTATAGACAAAAAGGACGGAATAACGGTTGCAAATACGGGTTCGGTTTCTTTACCGAAAGACGGAACAAAAAACAGTTATATCGTTTTAGAAAACGGCAATATAATTCTTAAAGATATAGACGGTAAAATTATTAAATAATAAAATAAATATAAAAAAATGGGAACACGTTTTCGTGTTCCCATTTTTGATGTTTAAATAAATTATGCTTTATAATATTTCGCTCTGAAAAATACCGTTAAGAAGAAAATAACTAATTCCGAAAGCAAAATTATTAAATATGCGATAGAGAAATAAGTTGTAAGCGTTATAAAGCCTACTATTACCGCTATTAGGTTTATAGTTAGACCGAAATCTGAAAATTTCAAATCTTTTGAACGTATCGATATAATAGAGAATATTTCGTTAGAAAGTAGGGTTATTATGCAAACTAAACAAATTATGCCCATAGGGATAATTTTAGGCGATAATCTAAATCCTGCTTTGGATATTTGTAAATTTTGAGTTAATCCTTCAAAAGAGAACATCATTACGATTGAAGACGCAAGTAAAAATCCGATAAATAAAGTAGAGAATATTCCGTAAGATTTAATCACGTCGTAAAAGTATTGAAACAATTTACATTTTATATTCTTTTCTGGGAATAGTTTTTGTTTGGTTTTATCTTTAAATGATGAGAATCTGCAAGCCAAAAGAACTGCTATCATAACTAATATAACGCCCCAAACGAGTAAATTTAATCCCTTGTTTTTGTTGGTCAATAATATTTGATATAAAGTTACGGGGAAAATAAATACGAAAGAGAAAAGCAAGGCGTCTATAATTCCCACTTCGGATTTAACGCAGTTTGCCGAAGCAAAAAGTGCAAATAAAACGGCGGTTATTATCCAAAAGATTTTTAGCCCTGTAGAGAGTTCGTATTTCATACTGGGGTTGATAGCTATAAACGCTACGCTTATTACGGCTAATGCAAATAACATTATAAGTAAAACGTTGTATTTAGATAATATTTCTTTGCAATACTTAATGAATGGGTTAGAAGATTCCTTTTTGTCGTTTTCTTTTTCAAAGTAATTTGCGTGAAGTAAAATAAATCCTACGCCCAAAACGACTAATAATAGAGAAACTAAAATTTTCACTGTTCCCAAAGTTTTGTATATAATACCGAAAAGAAGTAGATATAAAATTCCGACGGCAATCATAGTTAAGGCTATGTAGTCGAATATTGAAATTTTATTGTTTTTAAAATTCGAATAAACGTATATCAAAACCATTAAAGAGAAAAATCCCGCTGTTCCTATGGAGAACGTAAAGAACTTTTCAGACATAATAACGTAGTCTATTAGGTTAGAACTGTAAGCCACTACCGTTGTTAAAATTGCTAAAACAGTTAGTAGAACGGTAAAAATTATGTGTTGTGGTTTAGAGAAGTTTTGAAAATAGGTTTTTAATTTTTTCATTATACAATCCCTCTTTATATTTTGTTTTTTTAATTATATACCAATATCTTACAAATTTCAATAGGTTTTTGATATTTTATTTTTTAAGTTTAATTTCATATAAATATCGAAAAAAACAGTTGCAATAAATCGATATTTAGTTTAGAATAATAACGTATGGGAAATTTAAGTTTTTCGAACGGGTTTGACGGGAAATTCGATATATCCGTAACGTGTGCTTCGGGAATAGAACACGCATTAAAGAGTGAATTAAAAAGACTTGGTTATGGAGAAGTTCCTGCCGATAACGGTACTTTTACTTTTTCGGGCAATGATTTTGACGTTTGTAGGCTTAACGTTAATTTAAGAACGGCGGATAGAGTATACGTAAAATTAAAATCTTTTCCTGCGGAAACTTTTGATATGCTATTTGACGGCGTGTATTCAATAAGGTGGGAAGATTTTTTCCCGAAAGACGCCAAGATAATCGTTGACGGGAAATGTGTAAAGAGTAAACTTTTTGCAATTTCCGCTTCTCAAAGTATAGTTAAAAAAGCGATAGTTAAAAGACTTTGCGGTAAATATAAGTTGAATTCTCTTTCCGAAGACGGGGAAGAATACAGAATTGAATTTTCAATATTTAAAGACGTTGCTTCGATATATATAAATACTAGCGGAGTAGGGTTGCATAAAAGGGGATACAGAAGTTTAGTCGGTATTGCACCGATAAAAGAAACTTTGGCTTCGGCAATGCTTTTGTACAGTGATTTTTATTATAAAAATCCGTTTTTAGACCCCTTTTGCGGTTCTGGAACTATTGCGATAGAGGCGGGAAATATCGCACTTAATATAGCACCGTCTTTAAGGAGAAAATTTGCGTTTAACTATTGGCAAAATTTTAGAAAAGAGGCTTTTGATAAGGCGGTAGAAGAAGCGTTAGATAACGAAAAGAGGGATAGAAAAGTAGAAATCTTTGGTTCGGATATAGATAGTAAGGCTATAAAACTTGCTAACTTTCATTGTGAAAAGGCGGGACTTAAAGACGTTATTAAGTTTAAGACTCTTTCGGTAAAAGATTTTTGTTCTGATTTACAGAATGGAACGATAGTAACCAATCCTCCTTACGGGGAGAGAGTTATAGGTAAAAAGGAAGCGGAATCTTGTTATCAAGATTTTGGAACTATGTATAAAAAATTAAAAGGTTGGTCGGCGTTTATAATAACTTCGAACAATTCTTTTGAAAGGAATTTCGGAATAAAAGCCGATAGAACGAAAAAACTTTACAATTCGGAAAAAGAGTGTAAATACTATTATTACTATGGCAAAAAGGAGAAATGATATGGTAGACGGTAAAATTTTAATCGAAAAACTTTTAAGGTATGCTTTGAAGTTTTTATATTTAGAGAAAAGAGACGAAATATATTTCAGAAATCTTCTTCTCAGAGAATTTAAGTTGACAGAGCCTAATGAAGAAGAGGTCGATTTAAGTTTTATAGATACGCTGGACGTTCCTGACGTTTTGGTGGCTGAAATAGAAGATTATGCCGTAGAAAATAAAATCGTAGAAGAGCCGTATAAAAACTTATACAGCACTTATATCATGGGACTTTTGTCGCCCTTACCGTCTAAGGTAAATGCCGATTTTATTAAAATAAAAGAAGAAAAGGGCATAGAAAAAGCCTGTGAATATCTTTACGGCTTGTCGGTAAAAAACAATTACGTTCAAAAAACTGCGATAGGTAAGAACTTAAAGTGGAATTACGTAGACGGGGATAAGTATTTGGAAATTACCGTAAATTTAAGTAAGCCCGAAAAGAATAATAAAGATATTGCCAAACTTTTAACAGCACCAAAGACCAAGAAATATCCCGATTGTATGCTTTGTAAGGAAAATGAAGGTTTTGAAGGTAGTTTAACCCACCCCGCAAGAGAGAATATAAGGACTGTTTCGGTAACTTTGGGCAGTGAGCCTTGGTTTGTTCAGTATTCGCCTTACGCTTACTATAACGAACACATGATAGCGATATCAAATAATCATACGCCTATGCACATAAAGGGCGATACGATAGATAAACTTTTGGACTTTGTAGATTTTTTCTCTAATTATATGATAGGTTCTAATGCGGCTTTGCCGATAATAGGCGGTTCGATACTAAATCACGAACATTTCCAAGGCGGAGAACATTTAATGCCTATGCATAAAGCCCCGATACTTAAAGAGTATAAATCGGAGAAATATAAAAAGGTAAAAGTAGGAATAGTCGACTGGTATAACAGCGTAATAAGATTAGAGAGTAAGGATAGAAAAGAGATTTCTTGTTTTGCAAAGGACATAATAGAAGTTTGGGCAAATTATACGGACGAAAAGTGCTATATTTTTTCGGAAATCGACGGCGTAAAACACAATTCGCTTGCTCCCGTTTGCAGAAAGGATAAAGAGAATTACATTTTTGATATAATACTTAGAAACAATATAACCAACGAAGAATATCCCGACGGAGTTTTTCACGCTCACCCCGAGTATCATAATATAAAGAAGGAAGGAATAGGGCTTATAGAGGCAATGGGATTATTTATTCTTCCCGGCAGATTAAAAAGACAATTTAACGATATTGCGGATATCTTGACGGGAGAAAAACCTTTTGACAAAAATAACGAAGACTTATCCGTTCATAACGATATGATAAAAGATTTGTTAAAGAAAGGCAAGGCGAAAAATAAAGAAGAGGCAATGGAAAGAATTACCGATAGGGTAAATGAAGTTTGCAAGAACATATTGCTTAACACTTCGGTATTTAAAAAAGATAAAAACGGTGAAGAAGGATTTAACCGTTTCTTACAAAAAATAAATGTAAAATAGGAGAAGAATTATGAACATTTTAGTAACAGGCGGAGCGGGATATATAGGCTCTCATACGTGCGTAGAACTTCTTAACGCAAACTATAGCGTAGTATGTATAGACAACTTGTCTAACAGTAAAGAAGAATCGTTAAAAAGAGTAGAAAAGATAACCGGAAAGTCCGTAAAGTTTTATAAGGGCGACATTAGAGATAAAGCGATTTTAGATAAGATTTTCACCGAGAATAAAATAGATGCGGTAATAAATTTTGCGGGGCTTAAAGCCGTAGGGGAATCTTGTGCTAAACCTTTGGAATATTACGAAAACAATATCGAAGGTTTGCTTGTTCTTTGCTTTTCTATGAGAGAACACGGAGTAAAGAATTTAGTATTTTCTTCCTCTGCAACGGTTTACGGAAAGCCGAAGAGCGTTCCCATTAAGGAAGATTTTGCACTTTCTACTTCTAATCCTTACGGAAGCACCAAACTCTTTATAGAATATATGTTAAAAGACCTATATAAGTCTGATAACTCTTGGAATATAGCGATACTTAGATATTTTAATCCTATCGGGGCTCACGAATCGGGGTTAATAGGGGAAGACCCCAAAGGTATTCCTAATAATCTTTGCCCGTATATAACGCAAGTTGCAGTAGGTAAGAGAGAATATTTGGGAGTTTTCGGAAACGATTATAACACTCACGACGGAACGGGCGTGAGAGATTATATCCACGTCGTAGATTTAGCGAAAGGACACGTTCTTGCTGTTAATAAACTAAAAGAAAACGCAGGTCTTTTGATAGTAAACTTGGGAACGGGTCAAGGGTATTCCGTTTTAGATATGGTAAAGGCTTTTGAAAAAGTTACGGGTAAGCCTATACCTTATAAGATAATGCCACGTCGTCCCGGAGATATAGACGAGTGCTATGCAGACCCCTCTTATGCAAAAGAAGTTTTGGGATTTAAAGCGACTAAAAATTTGGAAGATATGTGTAGGGACGCTATGAACTGGCAAACCAAAAATCCAGACGGCTATGGAGATTAAAATTTTTACATAAAAAATAATTCAAAAAAATGCGATTTTTATAATTTTTCATAAAAATCGCTTTTTTTATATTTAAAAATATTGCATTTTTTATAAAAACGGTGTAAAATCAATTTATAAAATATTCAAATTTAAGCAAAAATGGAGATTTTTATGAAATACGGTTTTGTAAAAGTTGGAGTTTACGTTCCTACAATAAAGGTTTTTGACGTCGATTATAATTTAAGCGTTATAAAAGGCGGAATAGATAAGGCAAAATTAAATAACGTGGAAGTACTTGTTTTCCCCAAAAACGTTATCTTTGGGGATACGGTTGGAGATTTGAAATATTTCGATACGATAGGAGAGCAAGATGAAAGGCTAAAAGAAATAGCAAAAAGCACTCTTCAAAGTAAGATGGCGGTTTTTGTTAGTTTTGTCGGTAAAAAGGAAGGAAGGTTGATTTCTCTTATCGCTTATATTTACAACGGAGAAGTAGTAAAAATATTTGAAGAAGGGGAAGTTTTATTTAAAGGTAATAACGACGATGATTATACGCTTTCTTTTGGACTTACAGGAAGCGGGAAAATAAAGATTTTATCTTGTGCCGATTCGGAATATTCGGGTAGAATACAAGAGTTAAAAAACGACCTTTGCGGATTTTCTCATCTTAATAAGTGTGCCGTGATATATGCGGGGTCTAATATAGGCGAGTCTACTACAGACAACGTTTATTCGGGGTATAGTGCCGTATTCGAAAACGGTGAAGTTTTATCGGAGAGTAAACCTTTTTCGGAAGGGCTTATCGTTACTGAAATAGACGTTAAGCGTTTGGGATTTTTGGATAGAAAGGATAATGGCGTTTCTGTTGAACCCGAAAAAGTAGAATTTTATACCGAAAGCGATTTTAGTTTAATGAGAAAGTATAATAAAACTCCTTTTATATCGAATAACTGTTCAGCAGAATTTATTATGGAAATGCAAGCACAAGGCTTAAAAAAGAGAATAGAACATACTCATGCCGATAAGATAGTTTTAGGGCTTTCCGGTGGGCTTGATTCCACTCTCGCCATCATAATTGCCGTAAAGGCTTTATCTCTTTTAAATAAGGACAGTAAAGACGTTTTGGCTTTAACAATGCCGTGCTTTGGAACGACTTCGAGAACTTTCGAAAACTCGGTATCTCTTGCTAAGGCTTTAAAAACCACTTTGAAAAAGATAGATATAGGGAAGTCGGTAAAAAGACATTTAAAAGATATAGGGCATAGAGAAGACGTGTTTGATTCGGCTTACGAAAATGCACAAGCGAGAGAAAGAACGCAAGTTTTAATGGATATAGCAAATTCTTGCAACGGACTTGTTTTGGGAACGGGAGATTTATCCGAACTCGCTTTGGGTTGGGCGACTTATAACGGCGACCATATGAGTAATTACGGTGTAAACGGTTCTATTCCAAAAACTCTTGTAAGATATTTGGTGTCTTCTTATGCAAACTCTCAAAAAGGCAAGTTAAAAGCCGTGCTTTTGGATATTTTAGATACTCCCGTAAGCCCCGAACTTATACCTGCCGAAAACGATAAAATAAAACAAAAAACCGAAGACATAGTAGGACCTTACGTGCTTCACGATTTCTTTTTGTATCATATTATCAAAGACGGGTTTACTCCTTTAAAAACTTACTTTGTTGCGGTGCAAACTTTTAAAGAAGACTTTGATAAAGAAACCGTACTTAAATGGCTTAAAATATTCATAAGAAGATTTTTTGCTCAAAGTTTCAAGCGTTCGTGTATGCCTGACGGGGTAAAGGTTACCGAAATTTCCTTATCGCCCAGATGCGGATTTAAGATGCCTTCGGACGCAGTAAGTTCTCTGTGGCTTAAAGAACTTGATAACGTATAATAAAAACGCCGACCTTTTTAAACCAAGGTCGGCGTTACTTTATAGACAATTCGTTAAACGTTAAATCTAAATAATACTACGTCCGAATCTTGCATAACGTAATCTTTTCCTTCCGAACGTACTTTACCTTTTTCTTTTGCGGCGTTAAAACTGCCGAGTTCAACCAAAATGTCATAATCAACTATTTCGGCACGGATAAATCCTTTTTCGAAATCGGAGTGAATAATTCCCGCAGCCTGCGGTGCTTTTGTGCCTTTCTTTATAGTCCAAGCCCTTACTTCTTTTTCTCCTGCTGTTAGATAACTTATAAGCCCTAAAAGTCTATAAGAAGTTTTAACGAGTCTATCTAATCCGCTTTCTTTTACCCCTAACGCTTCTAAAAACATTTTTTGTTCTTCGGGGTCTAATTCGGAAAGTTCTTCTTCGGTTTTAGCACAAATAACCATACTTTCGGAATTTTCGGATTTTGCAAAATCTATTACTTTCTTTGCAAGGGTTAAAGACTCAACGTCTTTTCCCATATCTTTTTCGCCTATATTAGCAGTATAAATAACGGGTTTATTCGAGAGTAAAAATAAGTCTTTTAAGTATTCCTTTTCTTCGTCCGAACAGGGGAGAGTTCTAGCGGGTTTCAATGCGTTTAAGTGTTCGTAAAGCCTAGATAAAAATTCTTCTTCTATCTTGTATTTTTTTTCTCCCGTTCTTACCAAACTTTGTGCTTTATCAAGACGCTTTTTTACCGATTCGGTATCGGCGAATATAAGTTCCAAATTTATAGTTTCTATATCACGAAGGGGGTCTATAACGGTATCTACGTGAGTAATATTTTCGTCTTCAAAACATCTTACTACGTGGACTATTGCGTCCGTTTCTCTTATGTTTGCCAAGAATTTATTGCCTAAACCTTCGCCTTTACTCGCTCCTTTTACAAGCCCCGCTATATCTACGAATTCAACTACTGCAGGAGTGATTTTTTGAGTGTTATAGAGTTTTCCCAAAACGTCTAACCTTTTGTCGGGTACGGCTACCATACCGACGTTCGGCTCTATCGTACAGAATGGGTAATTCGCACATTCTGCACCTGCCTTCGTTATAGCGTTAAAAAGTGTTGATTTTCCCACGTTAGGAAGTCCTACTACACCTAATTTCATATTTTATCTCCGTGATTTTGTTCAAGTATTTTTTATTAAATTCAATTATAATCCAAATTTATTAAAAATACAAGTTTTTAGGTTGCTTTTTCGGTAAAATATGTGTTATTATATTATAAAATAGGAAATGTTATGGATTATAAGATTTATATAGCACAAAAATTAGTGATAGAAAGCTTAACAAAAGAAGAAATAGCCGAATTTATTGAAATTCCGCCGACTTCCGATATGGGAGATTTTGCTCTTCCGTGCTTTAAACTTTCTAAAATCTTGAAAAAATCACCCGTCGCTATTGCTGAAGATTTAAAATCAAAATTTTCTATAGACGACGTTATCTCTGAAATTTCCGCAATAAACGGATATCTAAACTTTAAAATCAACAGACAATCTTTTTCAAATTTCACACTGCAAGAAATTCTAAATAAAAACGCCGATTACGGTTCGGATACTTTGGGGAAGGGTAAAACTATTTGTATAGATTACTCTTCCATAAATATTGCAAAACCTTTTCATATCGGACATTTATCTACTACAGTTATAGGTAGTGCCCTTTGTAAAATTTATAAGTTTTTAGGTTATAGCGTTGTCGGAATAAACCATTTGGGCGACTATGGGACGCAGTTCGGGAAACTTATCGTCGCTTATAAAAAGTGGAGTAGTGAAGATAAAGTAAAAGAGGGAAGGTTAAAAGAACTTTCGAGAATTTACGTTAAGTTTCACGAAGAAGCCAAAACTCACCCCGAATTAGACGACGAGGCAAGACGTTATTTTAAACTTATAGAAGACGGCGATAAAGAGGCTAATGAACTCTTTGAATTTTTTAAGAAAATTACTTTGGAAGAAGTCGATAAAATATATAAGTTATTAAACGTTTCCTTCGATTCTTATGCGGGAGAGAGTTTTTATAACGATAAAATGGCACCCGTAGTTGAAGAACTTAAAGAAAAAGGATTGTTAAAAGAGTCCGACGGTGCGTCTATCGTAGACCTTGAAGAATTCGGTATGTCCCCTTGTTTAATACTTAAATCGGACGGTTCTTCCTTATATGCGACTAGAGATATAGCGGCAGCAATTTACCGCAAGAAAACTTATGATTTTTATAAGTGTTTATACGTTGTTGCGTATCAGCAAAATCTTCACTTTAAGCAAGTGTTTAAAGTCGTAGAACTTATGGGTAGAGATTGGGCAAAAGACTTAGTTCACGTTTCTTACGGTATGGTAAGTTTAGAGTCCGGTGCTATGAGTACTAGAGAAGGTAACGTCGTACTTTTAGAAGACGTTATAAATAAAACTATTGAAAAAGCAAAACAAGTAATAGAGGAAAAAAATCCTAATATTTGCGATAAGGAAAATACCGCAAGGGCGGTAGGTACGGGTGCGGTTATATTTTCTGCACTTTGCAACAATAAAATAAAGGATATAGTATTTTCCTACGATAGAATTTTATCTTTTGAAGGTGAAACTTGCCCTTACGTTCAGTATACGGTTGCCCGTTGTAACAGCGTGTTGAATAAGTGTGGAGAACCTTCTGAATATTCCGATATCAAAATTTCGGATGACGAATACGAAGTTATAAAAGAATTGAGTTTGTTTCCCGAGGCGGTTAAAACGGCGGGAGAAAAATACGAACCTTCCGTGGTTACGAGATACGCTCTTTCTTTGGCTACCGCATTTAATAAGTTCTATATAAACTGTAAAATAGCCGTTCCGGAAAAGAACGTAAAGAATTTTAGACTTTCTATAACTAAAGCGGTAAAGATTACGCTGACTAATGCGTTTACGCTTTTGGGAATAGAAACGGTAAAGGAAATGTAGTATAATGCAAAAAGCGGTAATATTCGATTTAGACGGAACGCTTTTAGATACAGTTCCCGATATTAAAGACAACATAAACATAATGCTTAAAAAGTTCGGACTTCCGTTACGCACTAAAAAAGAAATATGTAGTTTCGTAGGACACGGTGCAAGAAATTTGGTTGAACAAAGCATAGGAAAAAATTCCGATAAAGTATGTTTAGACGACGCTTTATCTTATTACAATAAAATATATACCGAGTCAAATAGTCCCAAAACCAAACTTTTTGACGGGATAGACGAGGTGCTAAAAACCCTTAAAGCCCGTGGATATAAAATCTTGATTTTGACTAATAAGCCTCAAGAAACCACTGATATCGTGTATGAAAAATACTTAAAGCAATATAACTTCGATAAGGTCGTTGGGCAAAGAAACGGAATAAAAATAAAACCCGATAAAACCGCAACCTTAAATATCTTAAAAGAACTCGGTGTTCTTCCCGAGAATACTTATTTTGTAGGCGACGGTGAAACGGACGTTCAAACTTCTGTAAACGCAAAAACTATCGGCATTGCGGTTTTATGGGGATACCGAGATAAACAAGTTCTTTCTTCTTTCGGTGCAAAAACTTTTGCCGATAAACCTTTAGACCTTTTAAAACTTATTCCTTAAATTTTCAATCTGTAATCAATATTTTCGGAGAATATAAAATTGAATAAAATCTATAAAGTGGCTATAGTGGGCGGTGGAGCTTCGGGGCTTTTATCCGCAGTAGAACTTTTAAGAGATTCTCGTTTTTTGGGAGAAGACGTTGTTATTTTAGAACGTAACGATAGGGTGGGTAAAAAACTTGTCGCTACGGGCAACGGTCAAGGTAATTTGTCAAATTCTAATCTTTCTCTTTCTTTCTATCACGGGGATAAAAATTTTTTGTCTTCGCTAAAAGAACTCTTAAAAGTAAACCTAGAAGAATATTTTTCCAATCTCGGCATATTCTTTACCGAAGAAGAAGGTAAAAAATATCCCGTTTCAAAACAAGCGTCAGCCGTTTTAGACATAATCAGAAGTTTCCTTTCTAAAAATAATTGCCAAACAATAACGGGATTTAAAGTTGATAAGATAATAAAAGAAAAGGATTATTACCGTTTAATATCAAAAGAAAAGGAAGTCCTTGCAAAGGTAGTAGTTTTGGCTTTTGGAGGAAAGGCTTCTAAACAGTTCGGTACGGACGGAACTTCTTATTCTTTGGCAACTTCATTAAAGCATAATTTAACGCCCCTTTTCCCGTCTTTAGTTCAATTAAAAACCGATACCGATAATATACGTGGTTTAAAAGGGATTAAAGAAAAGGCAAGAGTAACCGCCTTTGACGGCGATGAGTTTTTAAGTAGTGCGGTAGGCGATATATTGTTTACCGATTACGGGGTGTCGGGTTCGGCTGTGTTTCAAGTTTCGGGCTATGCGATTACCGCAAAAAATCCTTTGCTTAAAATAGAGTTCTTGCCCGATTTAACGGAAAAAGGCGTAGAGAAAATGTTAAATAAAAAGAAATCTCTTGCCTTTATCGAATATACCGACTGTCTTTCGGGAATAGTAAATAAGAGAATAGGTCAGTTAATCTTAAAGATTTCGAAAAACGATGTAAAATCAATAGTATATAATCTAAAAAATTTCGTTCTTAAAGTTAAAGGCTCTATGGGGTTTGACTACGCCCAAGTTACTAAAGGCGGAATTTCAAGCGATAATATAAATCCAAATACATTTGAAAGTAAAATAAATAAAAACTTATATATAGTCGGCGAGGCATTAGACGTTGACGGAGATTGCGGTGGATATAATTTAACTTTTGCATTTCTTTCCGGAATAAAGGCCGGTGAAGATATAAAAAATAAATTGTTATAAGAGGTAAAAATATATGGTAATTTTTAGAAAATTATTCGAAGAGGAATTGGACAAATTACATTTGTCCGTATTGCGTGAAATAGGAAGGCAAATCGGCGTAAAAGCACCTGCGGGTATGGTTAAAGACCAACTTATCAAAGAGATAATAGCAATTCAAGAAGGTAGATTAAGACCTATTCCGCCCAGTAAAAGGGGGGCTCCTCCAAAAATTAAAATAGACGTTTCGGAGTTTGTTGCAAAGGAAGGAGACGAGGTTAAAAAAATAGTGTTAAAAGAACCTATCGTTGAAACGGGCGACGGTGAATTTATTATAGAAGGCGTTTTGGAACAGCACGTTTCGGGATACGGATTTTTAAGAGTTAACAATTACGAAAATTCAAAAGAAGATATATACGTATCTATTCCGAATATAAAGAGATTCAATTTAAGACGTGGAGATAAAGTAAAAGCGGTTGCCAAAGTGGTTAGAGAAGGCGATTCCGCAGCACTTCAAGACGTTGTCGCTATAAACGACTTAAATCCGGAATTGTTTTTAAAAAGAGAAAATTTTGACGAACTTATTCCGTATTATCCTACGGACAGGATAAAATTGGAACTTGAAGATGCGTCGGACGACGTTGCTATACGTTGTATAGACTTGTTTTCTCCGATAGGTATGGGGCAAAGAGGGCTTATAGTTGCTCCGCCTAAAACCGGAAAGACGACTTTATTAAAGAAGATAGCAAAGTCAATAGAGACTAACTATCAAGACGTAAAACTTATAATCCTTTTGATTGACGAAAGACCCGAAGAAGTTACCGATATAAAGAGAAGTGTTAAGGGGGAAGTAGTATTTTCAACTTTCGACGAGGGGTCTGAACATCATATAAGGGCGGCGGAACTCGTTATAAACAGGGCTAAAAGATTGGTAGAAGTAGGACAGAACGTAGTCATCTTAATGGACTCTATAACCCGTTTGGCAAGAGCGTATAATAATACCATAGAATCTTCGGGAAAGACACTGTCCGGCGGACTTGACCCAAATGCACTTCAAGGTCCGAAGCGTTTCTTCGGGGCTGCGAGAAATATTGAAAATGGCGGAAGTCTTACTATTTTATCTACCGCTTTAATAGATACCGGAAGCCGTATGGACGACGTTATTTACGAAGAGTTTAAGGGAACCGGCAATATGGAAATTCATTTATCGAGAGAACTTTCGGAAAGAAGAATTTTCCCTGCCATTGACCTTTATAAGTCGGGAACAAGAAAGGAAGAACTTTTGCTGACCGAAGAAGAACTTTCTACGGTTTATAAACTACGTAAAATTTTAGCAGAGAGAGATGACGCTACGGATAGTCTTTTGGAAATGTTAAAGAAGACCAAGAATAACGCCGATTTAATAAATAAACTCGATGCGTGGATTAAAATTTATCAAAAATAACTATGAAATCAGACAGAAATAAAACGATAGATTTTCCGCTAGATAAAGCCGGTAAATATTTAAAAGAGTGCGTACACGTGAAGGAAGTGGAAGTTATTCCTAGAAACGTAGCGGTGGTAGGCGATTTTTTTAGTGCCGTGGATAAAATTATTAACAGTTCGGTAGATTTACTTATAGTAGACCCGCCTTATAATCTAGCAAAAGATTTTCACGGTAACGGTTTTAAAAAACTTAAAAATGGAGATTATGCCGAGTATACCGAAAAATGGATACTTGCCATAAAAGACAAGTTAAAACCTACCGCAAGCGTTTACGTTTGTTGCGACTGGAAAAGTTCTTTGGTAATAGGTGAGATATTAGATAAACATTTTATATTAAGAAACCGTATTACTTGGGAGAGAGAAAAGGGAAGGGGAGCAAAATACAACTGGAAAAATTCTATGGAAGATATATTTTTTGCTACCGTTAGCGACGAATATACTTTTAATTTAGACGCCGTAAAAGTAAGGAAAAGGGTTTTAGCACCGTATAAAGAAAACGGCGTGCCTAAGGATTGGCAAGAAACCGAAAACGGAAAATTCCGAAATACTTGTCCTTCGAATTTTTGGGACGATATATCCGTTCCGTATTGGTCTATGAAAGAAAATACCGCTCACCCTACTCAAAAACCCGAAAAACTTATCGCTAAACTGATACTAGCCAGTTCTAATAAAAACGATTTGGTGTTAGACCCGTTTTCGGGCAGTGGAACGACGGGGGTTGTTGCAAAAAAACTCGGTAGGAATTTTATTACTATAGAGCAGAATCCTTTGTATTGTGCTTGGGAAACAAAGAGATTGCAAGACGCAAAAGAAGATAATTCTATTCAAGGTTACGAAAAAGGCGTGTTTTGGGAGAGGGGATTTAAACCCTTGGTAAAATCTAAAAAACAATAAAATTTTAAGCGGTTTTGGGTTTTTCGTAAACCCTTACGCAAAGGGCGGTCATATCGTCCTTTTTTTTGCCATCGTTTAGTGCGATGGCTTTTTCTATTACTTCGTTTGCGAGAGTTTGGGGGTTTAATGCAGGTAAACTTCTTAAAAAATCTATTATGGAAGAAGAATCTCCAAAAGCGTCTGAAACCCCGTCTGTTATAAGTAAGACCATATCTCCGTCTGATAGATTTGTGTGGCATACGGAAGGCTTTAACTCTTTTAATATACCTAACGGAAGGGAATTACCTTCTACTATTTTTATACCGTTTTGGTTTATGATAAAGCCGTAAGGCGAACCGTATTTAATAAAGTCCACCGAACAATTTTTTAAATCTATTACCGATATATCTAAAGCGGAGAAAGTATCTTCTTCGTTTAATGAGAGCAGTTTGTTTACCGTTTTTAATATTAAGTTTCCTTTTAATCCCGCCTTATAAAAACTTTCTATCAAAGATAGGGCGGAAGAAGAAACTTCTTCTGCGGATTTTCCGCTACCCATACCGTCCGATAACGCCACTAAAAATTTATCGTCTTTTATTCTTGTTACGGAGTGCGTATCTCCGCTTATAGAAGAATTGTCTTTGGTGGCTTTAGATAGTCCGAAAACAGCGTCGAACGGTGCGGACTTTTTGAAAAATAAATAACATTTATCGGGCGAAAGGGAAGTCTTTTCGGTAAGTATTACCTCTTTTTGTAACGTTTTTGAAATTACTCTTTGTATTTCTTGTACGGAAAATTCTTTCATCGTTAAAACTATCCCGACGGAAACATCTTCTTCGCCGTAAATTAAAAGTTCGGATACCATAAATCCGCTTTTGAATAAGTTTTCAGATAATGTTCTTTCGAGTTTGCTTTGGTATTTTAAAAGTTCGCCCGATTGAACGGCTAAGTCTTTAAGTATTTCTGATACTCCCTCCGCTTCTTCTTTTAACATTTCTCTTCCACTATTTAAATTGTCGGTATCTAAAATGTAAGAACGGTAATCGGCTAAAAGTTTATTCAGTCCGTATAAAATATTGTTTGGTTTTACGCAAATAGATTCTAACGGTTTAGGAAGGTCTATAAAAGAGAGTTTGCCCTTTGCAAAACCTAAATCTATCATTTTAGCAACGTTTTCTTGTATCACTTGTTTTTTTAGAGAGCATCTTTCGTAGTTTTCGCACGATACGCAGGAAGATTGAATTATTTGAGATATTATTGACGATTTTGCTTTTTCTTCGGGCATTGCCGTTTTTTTGAAAGAATTAAATGCACCTGCCATTTCGGAAAAAACTCCCGAAAGTTCGTAAAGCCTGTTAGAAACCAAAGTTCGGTTTTGATTTATCGAACTTCTTACAAGTTGTTTTTCCCTGAAAGAGTAAAGTTTGTCTTTCAAAGATTTTAATGGCTTTTCGGGTATTGCGAATATTATTAAAGCCCCGAAGAATACGGATACTAAATTCCACGGGAAAAAGTTTTGATATATTGAAAATAACGTTTGTATTAAGTAGTCGGAAAGTACGACTAATGCACACGAGAGTTTTCTTGAAATTTTCATAGTGCTTTGTGCAAATATGCTGTATACTACGAATACCGAAACGAAGTTTATATTTCCGTAATAGATAGATAACGCACAACCGAATATTGCGGAGATTAGAGTTCCCGTACCTAACTTATATATGTAACAAACTAAAAGTATAAGAGAAACGCTTACCGTTTTCCATACGTATGGGGAGAACAAATTGCAAATTCCGAGTCCTATTAAAACTACGCATAAAGTAACGGTGGCGTATTCCTCGTAAGCGAATTTTATTTTAAGCCCTTTATTTACAACCGCTTTTTGAGCGATTTTGCAAATAAGGGTTAAAAAGCAAGTGAACACTGCACATAGTATACGTTTTTCCATTAAAATAGAAACCGAAGTGTCTCCGACGATAATAAAAGCAATTAACGAAGCCAAAGTAAAAAAACACAGTTCAAACGAGGGAAAAGTTTTCAGTTTTTTATATATTAGTGTTATAACAACTAAAATCATTGCGGAAATGCTTGCAGAAAAAAGCATTCCCGTAGCCCCGAGTAAAAGAAATGAGAGTAAATATAATAAAGGCGATATAAAGACGGAACAGTCAGTTGAAATTGCTACGGCCAAAATTGCCGTAGAATAGGGCATAACGGTTTGTTCTAATTTGTTAAACAGTAAAAATAAAAATAATAAAACGGTGTAAGAAACTATCGTCGTGTAATCTATTCGCTTTTTTCTCATAAATTTCTCCGTATAATTACAATTAAAAAAATTATACGGTATACTTTGTTTTTTATTTTGTAATGTTTTAGCGAAAAGTGAAAGAAAAGAAAGTTTTGTTATAAATAAAATTTAAAATTTTGAA
>JAZLMI010000038.1:0-8313 GCA_045598545.1 Christensenellaceae bacterium
TTTATGCTATTATTCTTATAGGAGAATGTATGAAAGCTATAGTTTATATAAATGAAGAAAAGGAAGATTTTAAACTTTGGCTTAAAAATCTTACTTCATTATTTAACTCGAAAAATATAGAATACGAAATTATTTCCCGTAACGAATTATCGACGGTAAACAATGCAGATGTCGTTTTTGCTTTTGGTGGAGACGGAACGATTTTAGGGCTTACAAAATATTCGTCTTTAAATAATGTACCAATAATAGGTATAAACGGAGGGAAACTCGGCTTTTTGACGGAATTTGAACCGCAAGATACGGAAAAAGCCGTAGATTTGTTTTTATCGGGGAAATTGAAATACGATTTACGTACTGTTCTCAAAATATGCTTTAAAGATAAAACGTATTATGCTTTAAATGATGCCGTAATTGAAAGAGCTTTTTCTGACGAACAAAGTGGAATGGTAGTAGAATTAAACGTTTTAGTTGACGGAAACAGCATAGAAACTATAAAAGGAGATGGGGTAATTATAGCAACGCCTACGGGGTCTACCGCATATTCTTTGTCGGCTGGCGGAGCAATATTAGCTCCGGGGATAGAGGCTTTTTTAATAACACCAATAGCGGCACACTCTTTAAGCCATAGGCCCGTTGCTTATTCTTCTAATTCAAACTGTAAAATAGCAGTCAAAGGCGGTGGTATTTCCGCTTTGTTTATAGACGGAAAATTTATTTCAAAAATCGATAAAGGTGAAGAAGTTTCAGTGTGTAGAGCCGAAAATAGAGTAGTGTTTTTAAGAAAAGAAGATTTTAATTTTTTCAAAAGATTATCTTTAAAGTTGAAAGACAATTAGTCGGAGGGGAAAATGACTAAAAAAGACAGATTAGTATCTATATTAAAAATAATTGAAGAAAAGGAAATATCCAATCAAGAGGAACTCACGGTAGAATTAAACAATATGGGTTTTGACGTTTCTCAGGCAACCGTTTCAAGAGATGTAAACGAGTTAAATCTTATTAAAGGTGAAGGGAAACAACGAAAAGTAAAATATATAAAATGTTCTATTCAAAACCAAGACATTTCTCAAAAAATAATAGAATTATTTAAACAAGTAACGGTGTCCTTCACTGCTGTTAACAACTTGGTAGTTGTTAAAACTTTAAGCGGAAACGGAAGTGCCACAGGTATGGCAATAGACGCCATGCATTTCCCACAAATTTTTGGTACAATAGCAGGAGACGATACGTTATTAATTATTGCTAAAACAGATTCCGATGCGGAAAATATTATAAAAACTTTAAAAGCATTATGATAAAAAAACTTTTAATAAAAAACGTTGCCTTGATAGACAACGCAGAAATATCGTTTACAAACGGATTAAACGTTCTTTCGGGAGAAACGGGAGCGGGTAAATCTGTAATTTTGGAATCTTTGAATTTTGTATTGGGTGCGAAAGCGGACAAATCCTTTATTAGAAACGGAGAAAACGAATGTCTTGTAAAGGCAGAATTTGATATATCGGACTGCAATTCTATAAAAGGCGTATTTGAAGAATTAGGCATAGAATACGACGACTTGTTTATTGTTCAGAGAAAATTTACCATTGACGGAAAGGGAGAAATTCGTCTTAACGGAGAAAATATAAATTCTACTATGCTTAGAAAATTTACCTCTCTTTTAGTTGATATTCACGGGCAGAGCGAACATTTCCATTTATTAAAATCTTCTAATCAATTAAAGTTAATAGATAATTTCGGGGCTAAAGAAATAGATTTTGTAAAGTCTGATTTGTCAAAATTATATTCTGATTACAAAAACGTATTATCTAAATTAGAAGAATGTGGTGGGGATGAAAATTCAAGACTAATAAGGTTAGATATATTAAATTTTCAAATTAAAGAAATACAAGAACTTGATTTGAAAGAGGGAGAAGAAGAATCTCTTTTAACAATAAAAGAAAAGTTGTTGCATCAAGAGAAAATTTTAATCGCTTTAGGACAATTAAACGACTCTCTAAACGGTGAAGGCGGGATAAACGATATCTTGGCAAATGCAGTTAAAATTATGAGTGGGATTTCAGAATTTTCATCAGAATACTCTTCTATATATGAGAGATTGAATTCTCTCTATATAGAAACCGAGGATATTTCAAACACTTCGTCTTCTATTTTGGAGAATTTTGATACAAGCGAATACAGTTTAGAAGAAATAGAAAATAGGTTAGAAAAGATAAAATCTATAAAGAAAAAGTATGGCGAAGACTATAACGCTATACAAAATTTTCTAAATAATGCCAAAGAAGAGAAGTCTAATTTGGAGAATTTTGTTGAAATATCAGAAAGTTTAACCGCTGAAAAGAAAGAATTAGAACAAAAATTATATAAAGGATATATTGCTTTAAACAATTTAAGAAAAAAGTATTCGGAAGAATTTTCAAACAAAGTCATAGTAGAACTTTCTGGACTTGGTATGACGAAAGCACAATTTACAGTTAAATTTAATGATTTCCCAAGTATAGAAGATTGTAAATTTAATTCTCCAAACGGAGTAGACGATTTAGAATTTTATTTTTCTGCCAACTTAGGAGAGCCTGTAAAACCGTTGTCTTTCGTTATAAGTGGTGGAGAAATGTCTAGATTTATGCTTGCTATAAAATCTCAGTCTGCAAAATATAACGATATTTCAACTTTTGTTTTTGATGAAATAGATGCAGGAATAAGCGGAATAATAGCAAAAACTGTCGCTGAAAAATTTGCTGTTATATCAAAAGACGTACAAGTAATAGCAATTACTCATTTGCCACAAATTTCAGCAATGGCAGATAATAACCTTTTAATTGTAAAATCGGAAGCAGGGGATAAGACAATAACTACCGTTAAGCCTTTATCTTATGAAGAAAAAATAATGGAGATAACAAGGCTTGTCGGCGGAAACTCTGAAAGCGTATCAGCCACTTCCCACGCAAAAGAATTGATATTGAACGCAAATAATTTTAAAAAATCATTAAACTGAAAATTTTTACAATTTTTAAAAGTCGAACAATGTTCGGCTTTTTATTTTTTGCATATTTTATTACGTTTTTGCTCAACATATAAAAAAGTGGGGCAATAATGAAAAAAATAAGGATATTTTTATTAAGTTTACTTTGTGCTTTAACTGTTTTATTTTCTTTTAATTTTAATATTTCCGTAAAGGTTTTAGCAGAAGAGAAAATATATTTAGGGGGATTTCCCGCAGGTTTTTCTATCGATACAAAAGGGGCTTATGTAGTGGGGATTTCAGACGTTGTAACGTTAAATGGAATAAAATCTCCCGCAAAAGACATCGGAATACAGGCAGGGGATATAATACTTTCAATTAACGGCACAGAAACTAATACGGCTTATGATGTCGGAGAAGCCATAAAAGACGGAAAAAATTCAATTATTATAATAGATAGAAACGGTAAAAAAATTATAAAAGAGTTAATTCCCGAAAAAGATTCTTGCGGTGAATATAAACTAGGCGTATTTATTAAAGACGGAATGAACGGTATAGGAACTATTACCTTTATTAAAGGAAACAAATTTGCATCTTTAGGACATGCCGTAATAAATGAAAAAGGAAACATCATAGATATTTTGGGAGGAAACTTATATAATTGTTATATATCCAATGTAATTAAAGGAGAAAGGGGAAATCCCGGAGAACTTTGCGGGAATTTCAATAAGGATAATTGCATAGGCAAAATAGCCGTAAATACAGCCTGCGGGGTGTTTGGTAGTTTGAATAAAAATTTTGATTATTCCTCTTTGTCGGAAATAGAGCTTGGAACTCCTAAATCAGGGGATGCCGAAATAATTTCTACAATAGAAGGCGATACGCCTAAAAAATATTCGGTTTCTATTGTAAAATACGATAATAACGCTACCGACAATAAAAATTTCGTTTTAAAAATAACCGATAAAACATTAGTGGAAAAAACCGGCGGAATAGTTCAAGGTATGAGCGGAAGCCCAATAATTCAAAACGGGAAATTAGTGGGGGCGGTTACGCATGTTTTTATTAACGATTCAACGAGAGGTTTTGGAATTTCAGTATATAAAATGTTAAATAATTTATAATATGTCAGACATAAACGAATAATTATTAAAAAAAGACGGAAAATAGTTTTATAAGGAGTGATTTATGAAAAAAATATTTTCTGTCTTTTTTATTTTACTTGCGTTTATATTTACTATAGGGACTTTAAGCGGTTCTAATATAAAACAAAAAGTTTTTGCTGATAACGTAAGTGAAGATAAAACAAATTTAAACATACAAAGTAAATCTGCAATTTTATTGGACGCAAATAGCGGGACCGTGATATTAAAGGTCAACGAAAAACAACGTTTACCGATTGCCAGCATGTGTAAAATAATGACTTTATTGCTAACTTTCGAAGCGATAGAAAACGGCGAAATTTCTATGGATGAAGAAATAAGGATAAGCGAAAACGCATCTTCTATGGGTGGTTCTCAAATATTTTTAGAATCAAATGCCGATTATAAGGTTTCGGAACTAGTTAAGGGAATAACAGTTGCTTCGGCAAACGACGCTTGTGTTGCTATAGCAGAACGACTTTGCGGTTCAGAAGAAGAGTTTGTAAATAAAATGAATAAAAAAGCAAATGAACTAAATATGGAGAATACTAATTTTACAAATTGTACCGGTCTTCCTAAGGCGGGGCAATATTCTTGCAGTGAAGACGTATCGATAATGTTTTCAAACCTAATAAAGCATAAAGATTATTTTAATTTTTCATCAATTTGGATGGATGAAATATCTCACCCTAAGGGAAGAAAAACAAGTATATCTAATACTAATAAACTTATAAGATTTTACGAAGGGTGCGATAGCGGTAAAACCGGTTATACAAGCGAAGCGGGACATTGTTTAGCGGCTTCTGCAGTAAGAAACGGAATGAGACTAATTTCTGTTGTAATTTCTTGTCCTGATAGTAAAACACGATTTAAAGACGTTTCTTCAATGTTTAACTACGGATTTGCAAATTACACAAATAAAGTTATTGTAGACGATAAAACGCCGTTAGATTTAGACGTAAAAATTGTCGGAGGTAAAAAAGACACTTTAAAAGTTTATGCGGAAAATCCGATATATTTATTTTCTTCTAAACAAGAAAAAAGAAGTGTAGAAATTAACTTTACACCTTTAGAAAAAATAAAAGCCCCCGTAAAACAGGGAGATAAAATAGGATTGTTAAAAGTGTTTGAAAATGGCGTAGAGATTTCACACGTTAACGTAATTGCGGGCGAAAATATTTACGAAAAAACATACTTTGACGAGATATACGACATAACTAAAAATTGGGCGATTATATAACGCCCTTTTTTATTATTATTTTATTGACAAAAAATATCAATACTGTTAAAATATTTAAATAGTAAAAGGAGAGTTATGAACGAAAGAGATACGCTTACCATAGGTGAAAACGGACATCTAAATATAGGTGGAGTAGATTGCGAAAAAATCGTTAAAAATTTCGGAACGCCTTGTTACGTGTTTGACGTGGATTATATAGAAAAAATTTGTTCCGCTTTTTCAAGTTCTTTAAAAGAAAATTACGGAGAAGGATTGATATCTTATGCTTCAAAGGCTTTTTCTTGTAAAAGAATTTATAAGGTTATAAAAAATTGCGGTTTAGGTACAGACGTTGTTTCAGGGGGAGAGTTATTTACCGCCTTAAAATCAAAATTTTCGCCCCAAAACATAATATTCCACGGAAACAATAAGACTTATGAAGAACTTTCTTATGCGTTAAAAAGTAAAGTTGGGTTAATTGTTTTAGATTCTATTGACGAGATAAACGTTTTGAATGAATTATGTGAAAAATTTAGTGTAAAACAAAAAGTTCTTATAAGGGTAAATCCCGGAGTAGAAGCTCACACGCATAGTTTTATCAAAACTGCAACTCCCGACTCAAAATTTGGATTTTCAATAGATAACAACGACGCTTATAATGCAATTAAATTATGCTTAGATAAGAAAAATTTAGTTTTAAAAGGACTACATTGTCATATAGGTTCTCAAATTTTTGAAGTAGAATCTTTTAAAATTGCAGTAGACAAAATGGTAGAATTTTATAAAATTTTATCAGACAAAAATATTGTTTTCGACATATTGAATTTGGGCGGAGGCTTTGGAGTGTGGTATTCGGAAGAAGACCCCAAATTAAAACTAAACGATTATAAAAATTACATAAAAATCATATCCGAAGAATTATTACTAAAAATAAAAGAAACGGGGATAAAAAAGCCCTTTTTAATTTTAGAACCCGGACGTTCTGTAGTGGGAGAAGCGGGAATCACTTTATATTCCGTAGGCACAGTAAAAGAAATAAAGGGCTTAAAAAAATATATAGCGATAGACGGTGGAATGTTTGAAAACCCCAGATTTGCTTTATACCAAGCAAAATACACCGTTTCTTCTGCTTATAATATGAATGCAAAACCTACCGATAAATATTCGGTTGTAGGAAAATGTTGCGAAAGCGGAGATATTATAGCGGAGAACGTACCTCTTCCTAAAACGAAGAGAGGGGATATTTTGTGCGTATTTACTACGGGAGCATATAATTACTCTATGGCTAGTAATTACAATAGAAACACTATTCCTCCAGTCATATTCGTTAAAAACGGAAAATGTAATTTGGCGGTAAAAAGGCAAACTTATAAAAATCTAATATCTAACGATTTATAAGGCGTTATTGTAATTGAATTTTCTTGATTTTTAATGATAATTATCGTATAATATATAAAAATAAAAAGGAGGTAACAACCGTGGCAGAATTTGAATCGGTAGTTGATTATTCAACTAAGTTGCAAAATTTTGAAGGCCCGTTAGACCTCCTTTTGCATCTTATAAAAGAGGCAAAGATAGAAATACGTGAAATATTCGTTTCCGAAGTTACTGAACAGTTCTTGTTATATATGAAAGGTTTAGACGTATTAGACGTGGATAAAGCAAGCGAATATTTAAATATGGCGGCTACTCTTTTAGAAATTAAATCAAAATCTATATTGCCTAAAATAGAAGAGTTAGATGATGGCATTGAAGACCCGGAACAAGCATTATTCCGTCAACTTGAAGAATATAAACTTTTCAAAGAAGCAAGTGAAAAATTAAAGGGACAAGAAAACGTTTTAAGGTTTTATAAAGAGCCGGATAAAACCGTAGGGGACGTAAAAATAATATATAACGATTTTAATTTAGACGGTTTAGTTTCGGCATTTTCAAAGCTTTTGATGAGAGTTGACGATAAAAAACGCCAAGAAAACATATTAAAAGAAATTCCTAAGGAAGTATTTACCGTAAAGGATAAAGTAGAACAAATACGTAACGTTCTTTTAAGTCGTAAAGAAGTAAGTTTTTTTGAGATGTTTTCCCATCAATATACTAAGACCGAACTGATAACAACTTTTCAAGCGATGCTTGAACTTTTAAAATTACAATACATATCCGTAGAACAAAACGGTGTGTTTGACGATATAACTATAACTTTAAGGGATGATAGAAATGAAGAACTTGGAGAAATTGACGAATATAATTGAATCTATTTTGTTTGTATCAGGAACGCAAGTTGCTATTTCTGATATATCGGAAAAATTAGACTTATCTGAAAAGGAAATAAATTCCGCTATCAATATATTAAAACAAAAATATTCAGGAGATAGCGGTATACAGTTATTGTGTTTTAATAAAAAACTGCAGTTTTCTTCAAATCCTACATATTCAGATGAAGTTTCCTCGGTTTTAAATCCGATAAAAGAAAAAGAACTTTCAAAAAGTATGTTGGAAGTTGCCGCAATAATTGCGTATAAACAACCCGTTACCAGAATTGATTTGGAAGAAATAAGGGGTAATTCTGAATATGCAATTCAAAAACTTTTAGAATTAAAAGTTATAGAACCGGTAGGTAGAAAAGATGCCGTAGGAAGACCAGTAATGTTCGGAACTACAGACGAATTTTTGAAAAGATTTCAAATTTCTTCTTTAGATGAATTGCCTGATTATGAAGAATTAATAAATAAAATACACTTGATTCACGGAGAAGACGAAAGCGGTTATCTCTATAAAAAAGAAGAGTATAAAGAAGAAGTTGCGGTTACCGAAGATTCAAAAGTAAAAGAAGAATCTAATTCTGACTTTGAATTGCCCGATATAGAAGATGAGGAAGTTCCTGATTTTTTACAGGGTGAAGAGGTCGATAAAATATAACAACTATAAATAATATTAAAAGGACGGTAAACCGTCCTTTTTTTGTATATAAAAAAAACTTTTGCAAACAATAT
>JAZLMI010000039.1:0-20036 GCA_045598545.1 Christensenellaceae bacterium
GTCTTCGGGAACAGAAGTATAGTTAAAGGTTGCCTTGTGCCAATCGGTAGAAGCATAATTAACGGTTATTGCATTACCTAAGCCTAAGCACATATAAGTTGCGTACCCGTTAAATCCGCCGTCTATCTTATAGTTAAACGAAAGGTCTACGGAAGCAACGTTTTCTAACGAAAGTAAAGTAGTAAGTAAAGTCTTATCAAAGAAACAACCCGAAGTCCAAGAACCGGTAGGAGTAATAGCAATGGTGGGTTTTCCGTTAAACTTAACTTCATCACTTACGGTGAAATTATTCCAAGCCCAAACGGAAAGTCCGTCAATACTATCGGAAGATTTATAAAGTCCTTCGCCCGTCATAGCGTTAACTTTGAAGTTAGCGATATAGAAGTTAGAAGTGAAGAAAATACTGCCAGACCAAGGTTGAGTAACATCAAGGAAAAGTCCTATATAGATATGAGGCGAATCTATCGAAGTAAAGGTGGTTTCGTAATGATACCAAGCACCCGTTCCTTTAATTTGAACGCCGTGTCCCGCACCGTTAATGTCGCTCCTACTATCTTGGTTACCGCAAGCGATATAAGAACCGTACGTCGTTGAGCCTACATAGTAGTCGAAAGAAACGGTGATATATCCTAATTTAGACATATCTAAAAGTTTTTGCATTTCGGATTTTACTGCATCGTTAAGCTCAAAGCCGTTAGCCCAAGCACCACCTGTTGTATTAGTCTGCAATACGTTGCCGTAAATTCCTGCGGGGTCAACTGCGATAGTAGGTGTAGCAGTCCAGCCCGAACCTATAGAAGACAATGCGGGAGTATATTCGGTAGGAATACTTTCTATTTCGCCCTTTTCCCCTTCATAGTTTACTTTGTATTCGATATCAGAGATATAGAACGTACCGTTACCTATACCTAAACCAGTATTATCCATATTTGCATTTTGACCTATTGCCAAAATAAAGTTTTCGGGAACAGAAGTATAGTTAAAGGTTGCCTTGTGCCAATCGGTAGAAGCATAATCAAAGCTTATTGCATTACCTAAGCCTAAGCACATATAAGTTGCGTACCCGTTAAATCCGCCGTTTGTCTTATAGTTGAAAGAAAGGGAAACGGAAGTAACGCCCTCTAATCCGAGTAAATTAATAAGTAAAGTCTTATCAAAGAAACAACCCGAAGTCCAAGAACCGGTAGGAGTAATAGCAATGGTGGGTTTTCCGTTAAACTTAACGTCATTACTTACAGAAAAATTATTCCAAGCCCACATAGAAACCCCGTCAATACTATCGGAAGATTTATAAAGTCCTTCTTTATAATTTACTTTATATTCGATATCGGAGATATAGAACTTACCGTCACCTATACTATAGCCTGTCATAGACATATTTGCATCTTGACCTACTGCCAAAATAAAGTTTTCGGGAACAGAAGTATAGTTAAAGGTTGCCTTTTGCCAATCGGTAGAAGTAGGATTAACGCTTATTGCATTACCTAAACCTAAGCACATTGTATTTAAATATCCATAATATCCCTCGCTAAACTTATAATTAAACGAAAGGGAAACGGAAGTAACGCCCTCTAATCCGAGTAAATTAGTAAGTAAAGTCTTATCGAAGAAACAACCAGCAGCGTAAGGATAATCAGACATAGGTCCAATAGCAATGGTGGGTTTTCCGTTAAACTTAACGTCATTATTTACAGAGAAGTTGTTACAAACCCAAGCATAAAGTCCGTCAATAGTATCGGAAGATTGATATAATCCTTCGTTTTCTACCGTAGTATCTGTAACTACAACGTCTCCCATATCGGGGTCTTCGTAATTTAACTTATATTCGATAGGCGTAATGTACATACAACCGTTAATCATACTCCAAACGTCATCTGACCAACTTTCACCGCCGGAATTTCTAGAAACGTAAATAATAGGATTATCAGGAACGGCATTCAAAGTGAAAGTAACAGTAGTCCAAGTATCGGTTTTTACAAGGCTATATTCTCCTTCGCCAAGTATACCGATATAGTCGCACTTACCACCCGTAATTCCGCTTGCGTTATAACTAAACGATAAGGTTACCGAAGTAACGCCTTCAACCGCAAAAAGTCTTTCAAGTTCAACGCCCGTTTTAGCAAACCAACCGTTACTAGACCAAGAATATCTCTTTCCGATATAGAAACCGGAAGCAGCACGGTCGTTACCGTATCCATCGGAGAAGGAAACTTTAAGAACGTCTTCTCCGTTAAATTGCTTTTCGGAAGACCTCTCAATAGAATCAACGTAAGACCAATTGCTAAAATCTCCTAAATTGTCATAGCCAAAAACTATTCCGATATCGGGAATTTCAGAATTGATTTCGGAAATATAAACGTATTTTTCCGTTTCAAAAGTAGAACTGTCCTTAGTTCTTAAGTATACAGCGTTAGTATCTTCTTCCGGATTAGCGTAAAGAGTTACTTTTTGCCAAGCGGTAGAATCGCTTATTTCGGTTACAGCAGAGAATTTAGAGGGGTCGGAATAGATTTCCAACGTTTTTCCCGTCATATTCTTTAAATAGAAAGTATAAGAACCGCAAGAAGAATCGCCCGTAACGACAATGTTAGCACAGCCGTTTCCCTTATCAGCAGGGATTCTAAATCCTATTTTAGTCGAATATGCTTCTTCTCCGTAAGTATACGAGGTAGAAGTACCGACAGTAGCAACACCCCAATCGCTTTCAGGATTGCCGTTTTCTCTTACCATATATCCGTCAATTAAGTCATAATACAATTCTATATCGCTAGAACCGTCTACTTTGATAGAAGTAACGCTCTTAGAAGGATTAAATTCATATCCATCTATAACGACAGGCGTATAGTCTATGATAGTAGTAACTTCCGCATACTTATATTCGCTTAAATTTTTATCTACGATATAATCTCCCGCAGAAGTCATTACGTTATAGTTTACCTTATAAGAAGCAACCGTTACACTTCCGCCGAAATACAAATCACTTAAAGATTGCGTAAATTCGGAAAGCCCTAAGTCTGCGTATTGCTTTATGGCAGAAGCCGCAACGTATTTTACCGTTCTCGGTAAACTCTGACCTGCGTATCTATAAGTATCGTTTACCTTTAAGTAAGCTATACCTACGTATTCGGTATCAAGGTTACTACCCTTCATATTGGTAACTGCACCACGAATTGCGTAATATCCGTAGTAAAAGCTACCTTCCGTCGGAACTAAACCGATATCCGACACGTCAAAGGTAATGTCTATCATCTTGCCCTTTACGTCATTGAAATACTCGTAATATCCACCTTCGTACCCGAAAGTAGAAACGTAATTATTATAGTCTTCCACGTAGTAAGAAGGTACTACAATCATTCCCAACGAATATCCCGAATAATAATTTTCACCGAAAATTATGTTATCTTTGAACGTTTGGTCGAAGTATGCCGTAAATTGAATTCCGCCCTTTTCGATTATTCTCGCTTGGGCTCCTTTTTCCATCACGAACTCGCCTTCAACCTCAGACGCCGTTATCGTATCCGCACTTGCCTTCTTGCCCATTATTCCATAAGCACCTATAATACAGCAAATACCTAAAAGCACGGATAACACTGCAACTAAAAATTTCTTTGATGATTTAGTAAACATGTCTCTCCTCCTTTTAATTTTCCCAATCAATATCGTCTTTGTCTTTTATCGTTCCGCCATTAACAGACGTATCTAATACGTCTTCTTCTAAATAAACGACACTGATTTCAGGTGTTTCATAGTTCTTTTTTGTTTTCATTAAAAAACCTCCTAAAATCTCGGAATTACCCGAAAAATAGGCATTACTACGCAAAAATGCCACATTTTTCAGGCAAAACCTTAAAATTTTTCTCAAAAATTTGATTTTTATAAAACAGGAATTACAATATTTTCCTATTCTACTCTAGTATTGTATCATACAAATTTTCTCTTGTCTTCCGAAAATTCCGCAAAAATAAGCCCGTTTTCCGCATCTTTTTGCCTTTTTCCCATTCTTGACTTCATTTTTGAAGAATTTATTTCCTCTCTATTTTTCTACTGCTTTTATTAAAGATATATACACGTAACTTACGTTAGCACTATCAACTACCGTTTCTCCTGCTCCCCTTAAATTAACGGCATAAAGGCAATTACCGTCGTTATTTACGTGCAACGTTATCTCTTGCCAATCCGTTCCGGAATTTATCGAGATAACTACGTTTCCGCTTGCTTCAAGTTCTTCTCCCGTATAGATATCAAGGGCTTTACCCGTAGCGTTCTTTATATAGAACTTAATTATTCCGCTATCTACTTTATCTTCACCGCTTGGCGTCAATATGTCGAATATCGCATATTTCTCGCCCGCTTTTATTCCGAGTTTGGTAGAGAATCCTTCCTCCCCATACTTAACGTCTTCTACGTTCTCTATTAAAGCAGGGTCGTGCCACACATCGCTCGTACTATCTACTATCTTAAACGCAGTTAACTCTTCTTCACTATAATAATTCAACTGATACTTAAAGTCCGCTATATAGAAGGTAGCATTATTTGCTCCGCTTGTCGCACTAAACGTGGTATCAGGACTTAATCCTAAGTAGATATCGCCCGTTATAGAAGTTAAGTTAACTTCCATTTCCTCCCAAATCGATTTAGTAAACAATTTGGAGTTATCCTCATTACCCGCTTGACCGAAATACATATACTTTAACTTAGCGTTAGAAGTCTGAATTTTATACATAAAGGTTATCGTTAGGGATTTTACGTTACTTCTTCCCATTAGTTCGTTCGCCCAACTTAAATCCACCGTCGCTCCCGAAGTTCCTTTATTATTACTGGTCGCTAACGCTATCTTTATGTCGTTCTGCCCGTTATACTTATGCGTTGTAACGGTGTTCTTCGAAATTACAGACCCGTTATATCCCGTAAAGAAGTTTCTCGCTTCGTCCGTACTCGTATCAAAAGGTATTCCGCTATCAGGCATTCCCGCTTTCATCTTTATCGAAGATATATATATCGCTCCGCCGTCAAACGTAAGACCCTTCCCGTCTTCCGTTCTGATACTTATCGCTGTCCTATTAAACGTGCCTTTACTTATCGTAAGCGTTACTTCTTGCCACTCGTTTCCGACCGCCACCTTTGATGGCTTTATCGAACCGTCCGCCCTTGCGTACATCTCTAATGGCTTACCCGTCTTATTCAAGACGTATACCGTTACTTGTTCAGACTCTATCTCCGCTATCGCCGAATACCCTAACGCTACGCTACTGTAACTCATACCGCTTTGCGGTTCTATCTTGATTGACTTACTATCGCCGATATCTTCATAATAGTATTCACTATCAAAACTTACCTTATTCGCTCTCGTCCAGAAATCTCCACTCGGAGAAAAGAGCGGTTGAGATATCGGTAAATCGTAATTCACGTAAGTTAATCTATCTTCTTCGTATTTATCTCCTACTACTATCTTTATATATCCCTCTAACGCTTTATCGTACGCTAATCTTAACTCAATTCCTTCGCCTACTGCGTTCAAAGCATTGAATATCCTATCCATTTCCATAAACTTATGAATATATTCTTGGTCGCTTTCAACACTACTTAAACTCAATGCTAATGCGTTAAAATCATCCTTTACTTGGTCTTTCTCTACGTAATTTACGTTGGATATATATATCGACTTATATTCTTCGTTACTTACTACTTCGCTTTCGCCTCTCGTCCTTAAATATATCCCTAAACCGTTCAATATTCCCGTATCACAACTAAGCACTACTCTCTGCCACTCTTCGCTATCCGATATAGGGCATACTTCGGCGTTATTCGCTATATGGTCGGTATACATCTCCAAGTTCTTTCCCGTCTTATTCAATACGTAAAACTCTATTAGTCCGCTATTTTCAGGTATCTCCGAAACAGAAGGCTTCGATATGCTAAGATTCGCATACGTTCTACCTATCGGGAAAGTTACCTTTATACTGCCTTTCTCTTCGCCGTATTTATATTCCGTCGTCGCTCCTACGCTATACGGCATTGACCACTGGTCGCCAGCACCTATAAGTTGCGAAGAACCTAACGCCCTATCCGAATATACCAAAGTCTTTTCGTTATAATCTTCTCCGACTAATCTCTCGATATATTCACAGTACGCTACTCTATACTTCGGAGTATAACTGTCTTCTAACGGCTCTTCTTCCGCCTCTTTCCTTCTCGCATTCTCTTTATCTAATTCATACTTCAATACGTAATAATCAGCGTCAACTTCTTTATACAAGTTATAAAACTCTTGGTCTTCTACCGCACTTTCCATATCTGCCATCGCCGTAACGTATTTATCTTCCGTTATATCCTTTAACAGGTATATATCCGAAAAATACATGCTTCCGCTCGCCGCAGGAGAATTTTGTATATATATCCTCATACCATTTAAGTTCTTCCAGTCTTGATATTCACTTAAATTACTGTTATACGATGCCGTTACCAAGTCTTCGCTTATCGGGAACACAAACGGCGTCCACGTCCCTACGTTTGCGTAGCCCGCATAAACTGACGTCCAGTTAAAAGATATCTGCCTTCTACTCGTCATATCGTTCATCACATAAAACAATATATAATCGTATTCCGATATGTCTTTTATCAATGAGTTTTCAAGCGTTACACAAGTCGTATCAGAAGAAGTATTGAACTCTATCTTATATGAACTCTTAAATCCGCCCCAAACTTGTTCGGAATCAACAGAACACTTCGTATTGTGTATCGCAGAGTGGAATACTACGTCGGTATCTTGACTCCAAGCGATTGCTACGCTCTTATCAAATTCCGTTCCCGATACTATCAAACACTCTTTTACGCTCTCGTTTTCGTCAGAATCTTTTGCCGTTACTTTATATTTATATTCACCGCTATCTTCCGCAATGAAAGTTCCCTCTTCTATTTCAATCGGTTCACCTTCAAGCGTTAAAGAAACGGTATACGTTACGTTTTCGTCCTTATTGTCGGAAATGCTTACCGTAGGCAATTCTACGGTATCACCCACCGCAACGAATTTAACGTATTCGGATAAGGCAACGTTGGGATTTTCACTATCCATTACCGTTACTTTAAATTTCTTGTAGACTTTGGAATCTCCGTTCATTCTTACCGATACCGAGTATTCCCCGTCGTTATCGACGATAAATCCGCCGTTTACTACCGAAACTTTCTTTCCGCCGTTTTTGACTTCGAACTTCAACTCTTTTCCGCCGAAAGTCGAATAGTCAAAATAGAATATCTCTCCGTAATTTGCCGAGTATTCGTCCTTAAAAATACTCCAATCAAGTTTATTTCCCCAGCCCTTTTCTCCGTTATCGCAAGCAAATGCCAACGAAACGCATAAAAGAGTTAAAACAGAAAGTAATATAACTAAAATCTTTTTCATTGTGCGTTCCCCCTTAAACAAATGTTATCGAAGTAAACGGTCGCACTCTCCGTAAGCGGTTCTAAATCGACGTAGAACGCAAGCTTGATAATCTTATCCGCCATAACTCCGGATTCAACCATTTCGGCGTTATTTATACTGATAGTATTCCACACGTTGGGAGATATCGTAACAACTTTATCGCAAATCCCGTCGAATGCGTCTTCAATTCTTATTATCACCTTAACGTCATAGCCCGTAGCATTATATACGTCTACGCTTAAATCCTTTTGGGTAAGTTTTGCAAAATCAAAACTTTCCATAAAGTTTACACCCATCTTAAAGCCCGAATATTTCAACCTCGGCTGAATAGTTTCGTCTAACGAAACTTCCATCGCCTTATTGTAGAATACCTTTAACGCTTTGCCGTTCTTTGCTATATTAGAAGCCGAAATACTCGTTTCGGTTACGAACACCGAAGACGCTACCGTTTGGTCGTTCGCAATATAGTTGGTATCAGCCAAAGAATCGAAGTTCATTAACATATCGCTCTTATTAAAATCTCTGTCTTCGATAATTATCGGACTATATGCCGTTTCAACGTACAATCCGTCGAAATACCAAACGCCTTCTGATACGTCGGTTAAAAATTCAAACGAAGTCGCTCTTTCGCTATTGATTGTCGCAGTAATTCTGTTTACTTTTACCTTAAAGTCTTTTGATTCGTTAGCGGAAAGATAGCAATATTCTTGAACGATTTTTCCGCCGTCTTCACCTAAAACGTAGAAATTGATAACCGAATCGAAATCGTTACCGTTTTTAATGGAAAATCCTACGTAGTCAATCATTCCGAAATCCCTTGCGTCGTAGCCGTAATCTTCTCTATAAGCGTCTACGTGGAATCTCGGTGCGGTAGCAACGTTATCTAAATCATAAACTGTCATTTTAGCACTCGTCTTACCTTCCGTCTTATATTCTTCCGAAAGGTCTATCTTGCCGTAGAAGTTTTCAAAACCGCAGTTAAACATATCCATAAACCTTTCGAATTTTTGGATATATACCTTACTCGCTTTCGGAAGTGCAGAACTTTTAGTTTCCGCAACGGCGACGGTTATTCCGAATACCGATACAACCGCCAAAATCAAAGTAGTTATAAATACAACTAATTTCTTTTTCATATTATTTGCCCTCCTTTAAGGTGTAGCAAATATTCTTTATTTCTACCTTTAATTCTTTACCCGATTGATTGTAAACGACTATTTGCAAACTGTCGGTCTTTCCGATATTTCTCGTATAGTTAAGACCGTGTTGATTGTTATAAATTAAGGCTAAAGATATACGTTTGGTTTCGCCCGCCTTAACGTTAAAGGTATCTAATTCCAAAGCTTGAGAGTTCTTGGAAGCGGAAATTTTAATAATATAATCTTCGTCAGAATCATTGGTATAATCAAAGGTTACGTTATCTATATCCGCCATACTCCCTACACCGCCGAAAATCTTTGAATTCAAAGTATATTTAGGATAGAAAGTAATATCGTCTGCCTTTGTCAAAGAAGTAAAGGTAATAATGCCTTCTACAGCGTCTAATTCGGGAGAAACGGTATCGTTACTCTTTACGAAAGCGGACTCTAAATTTGCCGTCTTTCTCGTTTTGGAAACGAACAAGTTGCAAGAAGAAAGTTCGGTTTCAACGGCGAAATAAGTAGTTTTGGAAAGTTCTTTATTTTCCGAATATTTATATAATCCTTCGGTGATTTGTTCGCCTGAAACTTCCACGTCGTTCACTTTTATATTTTGAGTTTTAGAAAGAACGTTTAACTTTGCCTTGTCGCCGGTTATAGAATAGCAAGCGAGTTCGTCGTTTTTAAGCATTAAGATAAGTTGAGCAACTTCTTCACGGAGTCTTAAAAGTTGAGTGTAATCGAAGTTATAAGTCGTGCCGTCGATTATGGTATCCATCATACTGTTTATCATATCGTCTAACATTGTTTTTGCCTGTTCTTCGGTATATCCGTAAATGGAAGCGACTCTTAAAAATTCGTCTTCTAAAAGATAGAGCATATCCATATCTTCCTGACCGTCGCTAAACGATAAGAGTTTAACCGTCGGGAAAGGTAAAGAATCGTAAGCCCTTCCCGCATAGAAGAAATATCCGTCGCCGTTAGGGTTTAACGCCCAGACTTTGGTTTCATTATATGGATTACGAAGTTCAGAACCCTCATAGTTCACACCCCAGTACAAATACCCTGTAATGTCATACTTATATTGCATCCATCTTAAAACCCTGTTTCCTACAGGAAGTTCTTCGGTAAAATGAGAAGGATACGGGAACTGCGGTTGGTTACAAGTGTACCACCATTGTTCGAGATTGCCTTTCTCGGCGTTTCCAACGTATATATCTCTTTCGGACTCATTATCGAAGTTATCTATCGTTGGGCAGAAAGTAACGTTAGAAAGGTTGAAATCTATACCTTGTTCGGTGTAGTAATCTTCTGCTACGTGATAATCGGTGGTAACGATTTGAGGCATATTTCTCAAAATATCGCAAAATTTAACACGCTTTTCGTCGCCCCACCCCTTAAAGAAGTCTTCTTTTATCAAAGTAGTTATAACTTCTTCTTCGATAGCGTTAACTTGATCGATAAGAATTTTAATTCTGTTTTCAGAACCGCTGTTTTGAGGTTCGTCCAAGGAATCGTGATTTAATGTCATTTTTTCAATATACCAAGTACCGTCTTTGGTACAAGCCTTGCAAACGGCGAGCATAAATTCTTTTAACAAGTCTTTTCCGCCGTCCGTCATAACGCCCCATTGAGCCAGTTCGTAATTAGGAAGCGAGAAGCAGGTGAAATTAGAGTGGTCGTAATATTTTTTCAACTCTTCGACAAATTTTTCGGAGTCGGTATTTCTCTTAAAGGAGAAAAATCCCGGAAGATATTCGAAGTTTATATTATATTCTAAGCAAAGTTCGTAATAAGTTCTGTAAAGTTCGTCGGTATTATCGAACTCGGTATTCATAAATCCCAACTGTTGAGGATAGAAAAGTGTTTTACCCGTAGCATTACCGAGGGCGAAATCCCAAACGGTAACGGAAACGGGGATATTAGAAGTTTTGCCGTCTACTTTTAAAGTAAAGTTTCCCGTATAAACACCTGCGGGTGTTTCAGGAGAAGTTTTAACAAAAACGGTAATACCCTGATTATCGTTAGCCTTTATTATATTTTCGCCGAATTCTTTTGCAACGTCTTGATACATGAGCATATCGGGATAATAAACGTCAAAAGGAACTACGTTGTTTTTAATAGGCATATAGCCTTGCCACTGAGTTTTATCATTACAGAAAACGTATTTTTGAATAAATATCTCAAAATTGTCTTTGGATAAAACGTTTTCTCCCGAAGACAAGTCCGAAGTAATAAGTTCGAAATTTCTTACGTTATAATTAGGCGTAATGATAATTTGAGCGAATTCGTTTTCGTTTTTTGCCATAGCAAAGTCAAGTTTGGGAGCTTTTTTAGTGTAGAGATAATCGTAATCTTTAGACTGAATAACGTTTACGAGATTATCTACTCCCCAAACCTCATAACTGCCGAGGCTAGAAGTATAAGAATCCGCATCTACTTGTTTAGTGCAAGCGACGGCGGAAACGGATACAACTACTGCGAGCAGTATAGTTAAAAGTTTGCCTTTTGTTTTCATATTTTCCTCCTAAAAACAAATAAATTTTATAGTTTAAAAGCCTTCGAAGTCGTCAAGTCCCGCTTTTTTCAAGTCGGACATATAAGACTTGAAGTCAATGTTGGGCATATTGCACATATAATGGTTAGAAAATTTAAGTCCGTCGTATTCGTAAGATATAAGTAAGAAGTCCTTATCCTTAATATTTTTAAGTTTGCATACGACAAAACTATCGCCTTTTTTAACGGTTACGGTTTTAGAAACCAGTTGTTGATTTTTAGTTATATCGGTAACGGTAAATGAAACTTTTTTATCGCAATTAAGTTCGCTTACGGCGTAAAGAGAAAGAGAATTACCCTTAGGTTCGTCAAACATAAGAGCCAAAGGCTGTTGACTTCTCTTTATGAAGTAGTATGCGAGTTTTTTAACGAAATAATAATCGACCACGGCGTTAGAATGGGTGGGATAACCGTCTAAAAGATTCCACCAAATAATGCCGGACTTATCCGCCTTTCTTATTCTTACTCTTTCGATGAAGTATTTAAAGGCTTCTGCCTGAGAGATTTGGCTCATATGAGCGTAATCGGTAAGGTTAGAAGGTTCTTCGCCGAACAAGTTTTTAATATGCTTATCGGTAAGCGGTAAGATAAAGGAAAGTGGCGTAGGTTTATTTAAGACGTTGGGGGTATGAGCCGACCAAGAATCGTTAGGCATTTTAGTGCCGTATTTTTCCGAAAGTTTTTTATCTTCCCACGGGAAGAGATATTCTTTTGAAATATACTTTATAAGCGATGCAGGAGAAGGCGTAGCCTGATACCCTATTTCGCTTTGGAAATAAGCGGTTGCGTCCCTGTAAAATTCACTTTTAAAATAATCTCTTAAACCCCAAGAGTGAGTTTCGCTGGTATCTTGTTTTGTTTTATAAGCGGTTTCATCGATGTAGGGAGAACTCGGAAGGTATGGAGTTAAGAAATCGTAATCTTTAATAACGTCGGGAAAAATCTGACGAGTAACTTTCATATCGTTAGGATTAGAACCGACCCAAGAAGCGAACAAATCGCACTCGTTATCGCCCGCCCAAAGACAAAGCGAAGGGTGATTACGCAATTTTTTAACGATAAAAATTGCTTCTTCTCTCATTCTTTGTAAGAATTCGGGGTCGTTTGGATAAAGTCCGCAACCCATAGAGAAGTCTTGCCAAACCATAATGCCGTTTTTGTCGCAGAAATCGAAGAATTCGTGGTCTTCGTAAAGGTTACCGCCCCAGCACCTTACGATATTGCAATTTAAGTCGGTAAGTAAAGGAAGAGCGGAAGATAATCTTTCTTTATCTTTGGAGTGATAGGAATCCAAAGGAATCCAGTTAGTACCCAAAGAGAAAATCTTTTGACCGTTAACCTTAAAGTAGAACGCCCCGCCTTTTTCTACGATAGAAGAGCGGATAAGTTCCACCATTCTGATACCCATATTGAAAGAATAATCGTCTAAAAGGGTTCCGTTTTTCAAAAGTGAAAATTTAACCTCATAAAGGTAAGGTTCTCCGTAATTTTTGGGATTCCAGAAATAGCAATTTTTAACGGGGATTTCGAAGACCAAGTTAGAAGTGTGCCAAATACTTTGTTTGTAAGAAAATTCGCTGTCGTTGCATTTTCCCACGATTTGGACTTCGTAATCTTTCAAAAAGTCCTCTTTAATGCCGAGATTATATACGAAAGACACACAAGCGGTGTTATTTTCGTAATCTAATTTAGTCGGGAAATAGCAAACGTCCTTAATAAAAGCGTCTTTTTTTCTTAAAAGATAGCAAGACTTAAAGATACCGCCCGAAACGGCTCTGGGTAAAATATCCCACCCGAAAGTATGAGCGGGCTTTCTGATACTTCTTCCCACTGAGTCGTAATCGCCGTTTTGCCAAGCACGCATAGAATATTCGTACTTTCTCGCTTCAATCGTAACGGGTTTTATATGTACCAAAAGTTCGTTATCTTGTTTTAAAAAGTTCTCTACGTCCGCCTTATATTCGAGCATCATATTGTCGGTTTTTAGCACCAAATTTCCGTTTAAGTATACTTCGGAAATAGTATCTATTCCGTCGAAACAAAGTTCGAAATTTTTATCTTCAACGGAAAATTTACGGAAATAGAATAAGTGCCTGTTTTCGTACTTATAGTAATCGTATATATTAGCGTCGACGTAAGGGTCTTTTTCAATGCCCGCCTTGAACAAGTCTAGTTCAAAGTTTCCGGGGACGGTTGCTTCAATCAGCAAGCCGTCCCTTTCACTTATATCATTCAAGGAGGTAATGGATTTGTCGTTTAGTTTATTGTTCTCGACTAAAAGTAATTGCCATTTTCCGTCGAGAAAAATCTGTTCTTTCATATTAAGTCTTCTTTGTTTAGTTATTTTTTGTTTTTTGATTTTTAATTTTTTTATATTCTTTTACTTACCAAGCATACGGAGAATAAGCTTTAGCCCAGTTATCTACCGCATATTGATAGTTCATATTAAATATTTGTTCTGCATCTAAAAAGTCTTCGGAAGTTTGACCCGACAAATAGGTTTCGGTCTTATTTTCAAATTCATAAGGCATGCCCATAGGATTAAATCCGGTTGCTCTAAAGAACAACAATTTATTCGAAGCACCCATTAAGCAGGGACGAACGTCGGAAATTTTCATCATTTCTCTTTCGCTTTGAATGAATCCGCTCGGGGTATAATCTACGCCGGAGTAATCGTTATCACCGTTATAAACGAAAGGAAGAGTAGAACCCAAAGTTTCCTTATAATAAGTTTCGAGCGAAGAATCTTTTGCCATAAAGAGAAGGAAAGATTTAGCCCAATCTAAGTGCCTAGAATACTTAGGAATGTAAGCACCGTGGGTGTTACCCATAGTAACCAAAACTCTTCTTGCGAAATAAATTCTGTCAAAGTCTTCTTGGTTAACGTCATAGCCTTCTCCCTTTAAAGAGGTTTCGCCTTTATCTATTGCGGAAATCAAAGCGGAAAGTTCTGCGTCGTCTTCAATCGTAGTACAAAGGTCTATTATAGAACTTATAACGGGTACTTTCTTAAATTGAATGTTGGGAAGTTTACCCTTAAATTTAGAATTCATTTCGGTAATAAGCCAGTTGCCGTTAGGTTGCATTAAACCGTATCCTTTTAAGAGAGCGAGTTGAGAAATGCCGAAACTGTTAGTTAAAGAATCGGGCGAAGTGTAACTCACCTTTGACTTTTCGTAATAAGTTCTCGTTTTATATTCCAAGCAAGACTGTAAGCACTTTAAGGTTTCCTTAAAAGCGTCGTATTGCAATAATTCTGCGGTAAATTGTTCACCGTTTTTATCGTAGCCCGCATTATAAGCGTCTACCCCGTCTTTACCTAAATACTGGTCTTGCCAAGTTTCGAAAATAAATTTCCAGTAAGAACTTTCTTTGGAATAAGTAAAGGGATACATTCTGTTAAGTTGAGATTTTTTCAATTCTTGTTCCAAAATCTTATCGCAAAGAGCGAAAAGTTCATCGGTAGTGTTGGGGAATTCGCCGTAAGAAACGTCCCACTTATCCATATTAACCGCAAAACTCAAACTTCCGTTAGCCCAACTGGTGGTATAATACTTACCGTTTTGAGAAGACGAAGAGTAAGTTTTGGTATTATAATCGTATTCGTAATCGAAATTCAAAGAATTTCTTACGGTATCAATCATCTTGTCCTTGTAAAGGATACTTTCTCCGGGGACTAAGGTGTTAAACATATCGGTTAAGTCTGCTACCATAGTGTTTTTTTCTTCGTTGCTTACTAAACTGAAACCTGTATTGTTGTTAAAGTAAATATCGACGCTTGAAGTACCGTTATTTAATTCTGATTCCCAACCGCCGGTATCTCCTGCAGTGGATTTTATAACGGTTTTAATACCCGTTTCTTGGGTAAACGCTCTTGCTATTTTGTTAATCCAAGAAATGCTGTAACCACCGTCGAATACTCTTATGTTAAGAGCGTCTTTCGAGAACTGTTCTCCCTTACCCGGACCTACGCACGCAAAGGACGACATAGAGAGAAGTATTGCTATCAATAAGACAGCGAGTGTTTTGAATAATTTTTTCATATTTTTTCTCCTTAAATATATATATTTTTTTTATTTTTGTTTTTTTAACCTTTAAGTCCGCCGATAACCATACTGGTCATAATCTTTTCTTGGAATATAAGGAACAATATAACGGAAGGAATACAAACCAGCATACAAGCGGCGGCATAACCCGTTTCGTCTACGTCGAACTTTGCTCTTTCGTGGAAGGAATAAATTCCGTAACTTAACGTCGGCAATCCGTCCGCATAGTAAAGCATACAAGTTGTGAAGTCGTTCCAAGAACCGATAAACGCCATAAGGAAGATAACCGCAATAGAAGAGAAGGCTTGCGGGAACATAATTTGTAAAAAAGTTCTCCAATGTCCTGCCCCATCGATAAAAGCGGATTCCGCATAACTCCAAGAAACGCCTTGGAAGAAAGCGTACATATAAAGGAAATTACCGAATTGCAAGCCGAAAGAGGCTAAAACTATCGAATAAGAGTTAATGAATCCCAAATTGTAGAACAGTTTATATTGAGAAGATAAAGCACCGTAAAGAGGAATAAACTGAACGAGCAATATAAGGGAATAGATATGTCTCATAATCTTGTATTTTTTATACTTACAAACCACGTATCCTACCGCAGTAGTGAAAAAGATTGCTACAAGGTTAGGAATAATGGCAAAAAACAAGGAATTGATAAGCATATCTATAAAGGTAGCGTTTTCGGTAGCGATAGCGGTAAAAGACCTCTTAAAACTATCTAAGGACGGGTTATGGAAGATAGATACCACGAGCGGATTTTCAAAGACCACGTCGGTAGAATCTCTAAGTGCCATATTAAGACCCCATAAAATCGGGAAAAGTCTTGATATACTCCAAATAATAAGGATAACACCTACTATTGTAAACACGGGACTTTTTGCGATACCACGTCTTTTATTTTCTTTAACTTTAATGGTTTTTTGCATATCAGTACACCTCCACTTTTTCCGCAAAGTGTCTTACAAGGAAGACGAGCGGAATAGAAATACAACTCATTAAAAGGCCCAAAGCCGAAGGGAGTTCGTAAGCGGCATTGGAATTTATATCAGTAACCGCACCGCCCTTAGTTGCAGTATTAACCTTATCGAATATCCAGTAAGATAACGTCATAGTGCCGTGTAGACCTTGAGTGTACAAAATTAAGGGTCCCGAAGAACCGAGAATCCCCGCCACCAAACCCATTAAAGTAACGGATAAGGTAGGCCACATTAAGGGAATAACTATCAAAGTAAGTTCCTTAAACCAGTTAGTACCGTCTATTTCGCCTGCCTCCAAAATTTCGGGAGAAATACCGTGCATAGCACCACTCCACAAAAGATTGATGCCGACTCCGCCCCAAACGGTTAACCAAATCATAGTTTTATTTGCGTACTCGGTAAGTTCGAAGAACGGAATAGGATTTCCACCGCCAAGCATAGTCGCATAACCGTAAAGAGAGATACGACCGTTAGCGATTAAGTAGTACTTAACAATGTTAGAATAAGCGGCGGCAGGTAATAACCCCGGAAAAACGCTTGCAAAAGTTACGAATTTATTCCCCGGCATTTTCCTGTAAATAAAGTAAGTGGTAAGCATAGGCGGAATAAGCATAAAAATGTTAAGTAAACACCAAATACCGGTATTTTTTAACGCAAGCAATAATTCCCCGTTCTTATCTTCGCCGAAAAGCGAGATGACGGTTTTGAAGTTTTCAAAACCCCAAACGGTAGTTTTACCCGTGGTCGTTTGGAAAGCCAAAAGGAAAGAATCGAAATTCATATAAATGTAAAAAACAGCAAAGTTAATAATGGGGACTATTCCCACGCTTATTAAAAAGCCTATTTCTTTCCAATCGGTTTTCTTTTTCTTTTTTTGAATTTTAGGATTATCGGCAGTTATTTCTTGTTGCATTTTCCCTAAATTTCCTCCTTTTATCATTAGACTTTTATTTTTTTCTCGACGGCAACTGATAGTTACCCACGTAACCGTCGTAAATGTACCTATATAAATCCCAAACCAAAATGGGATTAGCGTCGAATTCCTTTAAGGTTTTTTCAAGCCACTCTATAGAATTTAGATTCTTACCTTCGGAAACGACTTTCATATTATTTTCCGCACTGTATTTTTTAATTTTATCTATAACTTCGTAAATACCTTTTCTATCCTTATAATAGTAGAAATAGTTATAGAATTTCATAGAAAGCGGAGTAAGCATTACTGCGTGAATTCTCTTTAACAGTATTTCCTTATCCGGAGTTTTTAAGTTCAATATGCGTTTTTCCGCTTGATTTAAAAGTTCTTCCGCCTTGTCTAAAAGACTTAACGGGTAATACTCTGCATTAAACAAAATATCGTCGGACTTGGTTATTTTTACTATAAATTCCTTTCTGGTCTTCCCCAACTTTTCGAAATGTGCTTCGAAAAGCGAAATCATTTGTTCTACGTATTTTGCCCCCACTTTATAGTAAGCCGAAAGGTATTCTTTAAGAACTTTTTTCTCGTCGAGTTTTGTGTTCCACAATATTTTGGAAGCGACGTAACCTTTATAAGAAGATTGCCATTCCGCTATATCGGTATACCCGAAAAGTGCCATAGCGTATTCGCAGTTTACCGTCTTCATTTTGCGGATATCTTCGCAAATGAACTTCGTTGCGGGGATAAACCAGTTATATTCCGAAAAGTTTACGCCGTAATCCCAAAGCATAAGATTTTTGGTAAGTTTAGTCCAACCCTCGAAGTTTTTAGCGTCCAACGGATTATGTTTTTTATCGAAGAAAGGATAAAGCATATTATTAGTATCGTTAGTAGTGCAGTACCAAATATGCACGTTATCTCTCGGAATCACAGTACTGTCTATCGGCTTTAACTTGCCGTCTTCTTCCTTTACGGGTGCTAAATAAGTTTGAGAATAAGCAAAGCCCACGAAAATAATTTCTCTTTCTATATTGTTTTCTTTAAGATATTTAGTAACCTCGTCCGAAATTAAATTTATAAACCTGATTAAAACACCGCTACTTTTATAAGTTTCTCTCGCTTTTTTACAAGAAGGGCATTCACACTCTCTTTCGTTACCGCCCCAACTGTCTTGCTGACCTATCATAAAGTAAAGCACAGAAGAGTCTTTATTTATATAATCTATAATGTAATCGGCTATAAGCCCTACGCAGTCTATATCTTTTTTATCTCTCGAACCGTCTTCCTTAACGCCGTTAGTTAAGCATATATCGGTAACGTTACCGTTTCTTACGGCAAAGAGTTCGGGGTGAGATTTAAAATACTTTTCAGGCGAAATATAACAAAGCGTATTATGTCCCGTCTGTCCTTCTATTCTCGCCCAACCCACGTCTCCGCCGAATTTATCGGGAGTAGATTCGAATTGATGATGATTTCTTAACTTAGAATAGTATTCTTTATCGAATCTCGTCCCTGCGTTATACGCCCCACGAAGCGGAAAATCGGGATTATCGGTATAGTCGCAATTTTTTATCTTAACGCTTTCTTTTCTTTCTACTATCTCGCAGTCGGGAGCAAAAAACTTAACGCCGAAGAATTTTTCCAAAAAATCGTACGCCCCGTATAATACCCCTCTCGGACAAAGTGCCGAAATTGTGCATATATTATCTTTTATGAAAACATTAAATCCGTCGTACTTTATCTTCTCGTTATCCGACAAACTTAACTTAACGATAAAATCCGCACTCTTATAAGTCTTAACGAATTTCACGCCCAAAACGTTTGCTATATATTTTTCGAGATTTTCCTTTGCAAACACAGTCGCTTCCGCATTTACAAGGTCTTCAATCATTATCTTACTTTTACCGTCTAATACCATAATTACGCCTTCTTCCATAATGAAATAATTAAACACTTTTTGCTAATTTTACACTATTGTAGTATAATTTTATCATATCACTATACCCCTTGTCTTCCGAAAATTCCGCAAAAAGTAGCCCGTTTTCCGCATCTTTTAAATTTAACATTGACATTGAAACAACAAAATTCTATACTAAAATAGGTATTAAACTGAATTAATATAACATTTTATATAAGGGGGAGGTGTTTACTATTTTAGTTTATTCCGAGAAGGAACATATTAAAACCGGAGAAGGTGTAGATTTTAACGTATGCGGTAACTACCCTATCTATCACGGGCATAAGTTTTGGGAGTTCATTTTTACTTTTTATCCTTACACTCACAAGATAAATAACAAAATGGATAAAATTCTCGGCGATACTTTGATTATCATTAAGCCTTCGGATTGCCATTGCTTTTTGGATTGCACTAAACCTATATCACAGTCCAACTTTAAAATTTCGGATTCCTTACTTAAAAAATTATGCCAAACCTTTTCCCCTGATTTATACGATTTTTTACTGAATACCCCCGTAGAACAGTTATATCAAAAAGTCGGAGAATCTTTCTCCAAGGAAATAAAAAACTACACCGACTTACTTTTAGTTACTCCGATGTCCAATAGAAACGCTACTTTTTATAAATTCATAATTTGTAGATTTTTAATGTACGTTTATCAGCACAATTTCTTCAAGAAAAAAGATAAAACCCTTCCCGATTCCGTTCAAAACGTTATGAAGATTTTATCTTCTCCGTCTAACTTCCAAAGCAAGTTAAACGAACTCTTGACAAATAACGGCTATTCGTATTCTCAAATTTCGAGAATCTTCCAAAAAAGTATGGGACAAACTTTAAACGATTATTTCTTACAAACGAAAATGCAATACGCCGCCAACCAAATACTTTCGGGTAACTATAAAATAATAGAAATATCGAATTTTGTCGGATATAACTCTCAATCACATTTCAACGGGGCGTTTAAAAAACAGTTCGGCGTAACTCCCATACAATATAAAAATATGCAAAAAACCTTACCC